>NZ_DCAP01000024.1:0-56157 GCF_002311535.1 Salegentibacter sp. UBA1130
GCTGCCTTTTCAGACAGCCTCTTTGTTTTTTAAGGTAAAAGGCAGGAAAGTCATTAAACATTATCTATCTTAAAAAACTATATGATTCGACTCATAAATTATGAGTAGATAATTGGGCAAATTTGAACTCTCATAAATTCAATATTTTCATTGGATTAATAGGAAATATAAAAATAGAAACTATGAAAAAACCAATTAAGCGACATGAAGCTCTTAAACCTCTTAGCAGGGAACATCATCACGGCTTATTGTTGTGCTGGAAAATAAGACAGGGCGTAAAAAAAGAGGTGGAGGTTGCACGAATAAAAGCTTATACCGAATGGTTTAAAATTCATTATCTCGATCCGCATTTTGAAGCTGAAGAGGAACATATATTTCCTGTTTTGGGCAATGAGCATGAACTTGTTAAACGAGCGCTTAAGGAACATCGCCGGTTAAAGCGATTGTTTTCCCAGGATACTGAAGTTGAGATCGCTTTAAATAATATTGAAGAAGAACTGGATAGCCATATAAGGTTCGAAGAACGTGTTCTTTTTAATGAAATCCAGGAAGTTGCTTCAGCTGAACAACTGGCAGATATTGAAAAGCATCATAATGGAATCCAATTCTCTGATGACGACTGGCAGGATCATTTTTGGGGAAATTAATTATAAACTTCAGATTACAACAAGAATCGATTTTCGCAGAAATGGGCATAAAAAAATATAATGAGTACACGGGTTAATTCTTCAGCAAAAAAATCTTCAAAATTAAATCTGGTATTAGAAGAACATCATCATGCACTGCAGGTATGTTCCAGAATTCGGGAAGGTTTGGAGAACGATGTTGAATTGGAACGAATAAGAGCGTATACTAACTGGTTTCAAACACATTACCTGGAGCCCCATTTTGAAATAGAAGAAAAATATATTTTCCCCAGGCTTGGTTATAACGTAAGAGTAAAAAGAGCTCTTGCCAATCACCGGCGCATTAGAAAGCTGTTAAGTTGTGGCTGTGCCGATGAAAAAGTCCTCAATTTACTGGAAGAGGAACTGGCTGCGCACATACGTTTTGAAGAACGCATTCTGTTCAAAGAGATTAGCGATAAAAAAGAGCTGGCAGAACTCGAAAAGCAGCATCAGAGCTTATCTTTTTCAGAAGAAAACTGGAAAGATCCGTTTTGGGTTTAAGAATTTCCTTGTAAATAACATATAGTCCGGGGAATTTAGGGGTACAATCCGATACATAAGCTTTATATTTTTTATTTAACCGCATTCTCTTTATCTCCCTGCGATGAGATAAAAGGAATTCTTGGCGCCAGAAAATATCCCGTTAAACTGGCAAAAAGAATGGGGATAAAATACCCGAAACCGGTTAAAGTTGCGAGTAAAATAGTGGTACTCATTGGGGTTCTGGTTACACAGGCATTTATAGCAGCCATACTGGTAACAACTGCTAAAGAAAGGTTAGTAGATGGGAAAAGCTGGTGAATAATCAAGCCCAGGCTTGCACCTACAAAGAATAGGGGAATAATAAATCCGCCTCGCCAACCCGAAGTAACAGTAATTGCAATGGCAAGGATCTTAACCAGGAGTATAGCCACAAGAAACTCTAAATCAAAGTCGGTTAGTAGAAGATCGTTGATTTCGTGATGCCCAAAATACCGGGTTATCGGAAAATAAAAAGCTATAATGCCGAGAATGATTCCGCCGATTAATGTCTTATAATATATTGGGAAATTCAGCTTATAAAAAATCGATTTTAGAAACTTTGTACAGAAAATAAAAACCCAACCAAAAAACGTTGCCACTACTGCAAAGAGTACCGCATAAGCAAAATCGAATTTATCTTCCATAATATATGAAGGAAGATCCCAAATTGGTCCTATTCCAAGATGGATAATTAGCGCAAAGATGATATAGCTAAAACAACTGGCCACAAAAGCGGGTATAATTGCTTTATAATATGCTGCTGCATGTTTGTGATGCAAAATTTCTAAAGAAAAAAGGCTGCCGCCCAGGGGAGCGCCAAAAAGCGCGGTAAAGCCAGAAGCCATTCCGGCAATACTTAGAGATCGTAATTCTTCGCCTTTTAATCTTAACATTTTACCCAGCCAGCTTCCGGTAGAACCGGTTACCTGTACCAGGGGTGCCTCAGGCCCTAAGCTTCCTCCGGCTCCCACACACAGCAAAGAAGACAGGACCATTGAAAGATTGTTTTTTGGATCCAGTTTTCCTTTATTAAACCTAATATTATTTACGATTAGCTGAATTTCTCCCGGGTCTCCAATAAGATGAATAATTAAACCTGCCAGCAAACCTGCCAAAGCCATAGTAGGTATCACCTGCCAGCCATCAAAAAAAGCCAGTCCGTGCATCACCATTTCCAAGGCAATCCAGTACACGCCGGAGATAATTCCACCTACGATTCCCAGAAGTGCCCATAAAATGAAATTCCGGCTAAATACAAATGGGTTAAACTTTAAGGGTTTGTCCAGCACATCCAGTGACCTGATTAATTTTCTTTTAGTCCTTATTTTCACTTTTTAATCCGGTTTAAATAGTTTGTTTATCTTTTAATAGGCCTTTTTCAGGATTTTCGGCTAAACTATAATAGTTTTATAACTATTCCTTTTATAAACACCGGTTTTTTATAAGCTATTTAAAATTTTTATCTTGGTAGGGAAGAAAGAATTTGGAAAACTTAATTCTCAGAATTTTTCACCTCTTAAAATGCTAAGATGCCTGGTGTTGATGATTTTATGTTTTGGAAAGTTTTCAAATTTAATGACTATGATCATTTTTTGCAGGATGCTAAATTTTGAAGTTTGCATTCGATAGATTAAGAACTAAAAAATAATTTCTTTTAGGATTATATAATTGGTAAATAATAAAAGCTCCATTAAATATGGGTAAACCTTCTTCTACTTCTCATAGAATGCTCTTTTTAAATACCCTGGCATTCACCATTTGTTTCGCAGTCTGGATGTTCAACGGGGTTACCGTAACCTTCCTGGTAGATAATGGCGCTTATGACTGGAGTTCGGTTCAAATTGGATGGCTTCTGGGGATACCGGTACTTACTGGTTCGCTCTTTAGATTGCCCTTAGGAATAATGACCGATAAATTTGGCGGGAAATGGGTTTTTGGTGGCTTATTACTGGTTAGTGCAATTCCTATGTTTTTACTACAATATGTAGATTCTTTCCTTGGATTTGCCTTGTGTAGTTTTGGTTATGGTCTTACAGGGGCTGGTTTTGCCGTTGGTATTGCATATACTTCAGTTTGGTACGAAAAAGACTGGCAGGGTAGGGCGCTTGGTATTTTTGGCGCCGGAAATGCTGGGGCAGCATTAACCACATTATTTGCACCTACAATTCTTCAAAATTTAACCAACAACGGGGCAGATATGGAGCAATGGAGAATTCTTCCCGTGATCTACGCTGCCATTCTGGTTGTTATGGCAATTATTTTTGTGGTATTTGCCAAAAATAAAAAACCGGAAACTCAGCGCACAATAAAAAAACTTATGCAGCCTCTTAAAAGTATTCGGGTTTGGCGTTTTGGCCTGTATTACTTTTTGGTTTTTGGGTGTTTTGTAGCATTTTCGCAGTGGCTGGTGCCTTATTATGTAAACGTCTATTATCTCCCTTTAGTAACAGCAGGGATACTGGCCGCAGCCTTTAGTTTCCCTTCAGGAATTATTAGAGCACTAGGCGGTTGGATGTCAGATAAATGGGGTGCCCGTAAGGTGATGTACTGGGTTTTAGGAACTTCTCTTGCAATTAGCTTTCTGCTGATTTTTCCCAAAATGGAAATATACTCCCCCGGAAACGGGATAATGGCCAAACAGGCCGGGGAGGTTACCGAAGTTTCAGAATCACAAATTACCGTTGCCGGAATTAAGTATGATGTAATTCCTAAAAATGAAACAGATTTTGAAGAAGCCGAAGGTGCTTTTGTATTTCCTAAAAAAGAGACCTGGCAGGAACCTGTAGTGCAGGAAGGGCAACAGGTAAAGAAAAAGGAATTACTGGCCAGCGGAGAAACCAAAATATTCTTTGAGGCTAATGTTTGGGTATTTACTTTCCTTGTTATCATTTTAGGAAGTATCTGGGGTGTAGGAAAGGCAGCAGTTTATAAACATATTCCTGAGTATTTTCCAGATGAAGTAGGGGTAGTAGGAGGAATGGTTGGAGTACTGGGAGGTTTAGGTGGATTTGTGTGCCCTATTATCTTCGGATATTTATTAGACGGCTCGGGACTATGGACCAGCGCCTGGATGTTTACCCTTGTACTCTCGGTAATTTGTCTTTGGTGGATGCATAGAACTATTCAAAAAATGATGCATAAAGAGCAACCAAAACTGATGCGCCAAATTGAAGCTAAAAATGATAAAAATATAGACTAAACCCTGAATACTATGAAGACTAACCTTGAAGAGTGGAATGTAGAAGATCCCGATTTTTGGGAGAAAAAAGGTAAAAAAGTAGCCTATAGAAACCTGTGGCTTTCTATTCCGGCATTACTACTCTCGTTCGCGGTGTGGATGATGTGGAGTATTATTACTACCAAAATGAAAGAATTTAATTTTCATTTTGGAATGATCACTCCAGATATGTCTGAAGCAATGGTCAAAGAACAACTGGCCGTAATCAATAATTTATATTACACCTTACCGGCAATTGCTGGTCTGGCCGGCGCAACCCTTAGAATTCCTAATTCTTTTCTTATTGCACTGGGAGGAGGTCGTAACGTGGTGTTTACTACAACTACACTTTTGTTGATACCTGCTTTTGGAGTGGGATATGCGCTTTCAGATCAAAGTACACCATACTTAACCTTTGCTATACTTGCCCTTTTATCTGGCTTTGGAGGAGGAAATTTTGCCTCTTCTATGAGTAATATTAGTTATTTCTTCCCGAAAAGAATTCAGGGAACTTCTCTTGGCCTAAATGCGGGCATTGGAAATCTCGGTGTTGGGATTATGCAAAAAATGATTCCCTTTGTTATAGGAATCTTTCTTTTTTCTGCAGTTGGAAGTGGAGGTGAAGTTGTAGAAGACCAACCTCTTGCCGGTCTCCAAAATGCCGGGTGGATATGGATTCCTATTGTGATTGCTGCTGTAGCCGCATACTTTGGAATGAACAATGTTATTACCGGTACTCCTAAACTTCCCACTACTTTTCAGGGAATAGCCAAAACCCTTTTTATGGTAGGTATTGGATTGGTGGCTGCCGCGGTAGGTTCTTATTTACTGGTAGGGCTTGAGATTAATATGTGGCTTGTGTTACCTGTGGTGGTAATACTTACACTACTGCTTATGAAATACCTGAGTCCTGGCGATATTAAGCAAAGCCTTAATAAACAGTTTTCTATTCTTAACGATAAGCATAACTGGATAATGACCATAATATACACGATGACCTTTGGTTCTTTTATAGGATTTTCAGCAGCGTTTCCTAAACTTTGTCAGGATATCTTTGTGTATACAGATCCTGCCAATCCGCAGTATGTAAATCCAAATGCGCCCGATTTCCTTACCTGGGTTTTTATAGGTCCTATGTTGGGAGCAATTGTAAGACCTGTTGGCGGTTGGTTGTCTGATAAAATTAATAGTGGTTCCAGGGTAACTACTTATAGTACTTTAGTAACCGTTATCGCCACTTTGGCTGTAGCATATTTTGTGATTCAGGCCAGGGACAGTGCCACTCCAGAAGCTTACTGGTGGCCTTTCTTTGCTTCTTTTATGGTATTATTTGTAACCACGGGAATTGGTAACGGCTCTACTTTTAGAAGTATACCTTACATTTTTAGTAAAGAAAAAGCAGGGCCGGTACTTGGTTGGACTTCAGCCATTGCGGCGTATGGTGCTTTTATAATTCCACAGGTATTTGGAGAACAAATTCAAATGGGAACACCAGAGTTTGCTCTTTACGGATTTGGCGTGTATTATGTTATTTGTCTGGTACTTAACTGGTGGTATTATGACAGGGCTGGATCTGGAATTGAATGCTAATCATTTCAAAATTTCCTTAAAATATAGAACCTCTTCGGCCCACAGGTCGGGGAGGTTTTTTTAAATCCTTCAGTTTCAATTATATCCTTATATGGGTTGACTCTAAATAAGAAGTTAAAATAAAAACCTGATATATATCATATTTTGCTCTCCCAGTATTCCTCAATTTCGTCTTCCGAAAATCAAATAATTTCTAAAAATTTCACACTTTTTTATTAATAACTGAAAATCAAAATTGTAGAACCTGTAGTAATTTAGACTGAGTTTAAATTATTTGGAATTAACGAAATATGCTTGAAGAAAGCTTCTCAAAATCTATATATTTATAACACCCTCAATTTTAAGAATTGTTAAAGCCTACATACCTATGTTCAGACTTTTTAAAACCTTAAACCGGCTGGCCTTAATAAAAGCAACTATCGCAGCGGTACTTACCATTGCTTTGGTGCTAATTGGTTCAAGAAATCTTCAAAACTTTGACCCTGCATTAATTGCATATTTAATAGGTACTGTGTTTGCAATTTTTGGAATTGCTTACAGGTATTCAGTCTGGATTCAGAGGCCACCTACAAAACTTTACTGGCGCAGAAGTATGCAATTTTTGTTCAGTAAATACTTCTTTCCATATTTATGGCGTTCAACAAAATTATTCTTTAGAAATATTCTTTTTCAACGATTCATCGCTTATAGAAGCCGAACCCGGTGGATTGGTCACTTTATGTTGGCAACGGGTTGTTTGCTGGCGTTTGCTATCACGGTTCCTTTAACTTTTGGTTGGATTCATTTTGTACTTAAACCCGGGGATGAAACTACATATTATGCCTTATTATTCGGGTTCGAAGCGGGTTCTTTTAGCCTGGGCTCTCCAATTGCTTTTATTGCTTTTCACGGCCTGGTTTGGTGTTCGGTTCTTGTGACCATTGGTGCCATTATGATGATGAAAAGAAGATTCACCGATGGTGGATTAATTGCTACCCAAAGTTTTGAAAACGACTGGCTACCACTAATTCTTTTAATTGCTATTTCAGTTACCGGTTTGGGTATTTCTTACGATTACACCTTCTTAGAAGGGAAAACCTATCAGTTTATGGCGGTAACCCACGCGATTACCGTGGTGCTGTTCCTGGTATGGTTGCCTTTCGGGAAATTCTTTCATATTTACCAGCGTTTGGCGCAATTGGGAGCAAATCTTTATAAAACCGAAGGTAAACGTAGAGGGATGGCAACCTGCCCGCACACCGGAAAGGAGTTTGCAACGCAGACGCATATAAACGATCTTAAAAAGGTTTCTAAAGAGCTTGGTTTTAATTATGACAAGGAAGGTGGAAGGAATCATATGGATTTAAGTCCGGAAGGTAAACGTTCCGCTTTAGCTACAGCGCATTTAAAAGCCAGAAAGGAAGGCGGAAAATTATTCGGTTAAAAAAGAAAAAAGAAAAAGAAAATGGCAAAACTTCCAGTTTCAGTAGATAAAATTATAGAAAAGCACGGGCCGCATAAGGCTTATGCTCCCCAGACGGGATTTCAGGGGAATAAAGAACCAGATAAGCTGGTAAAAACTCATTGCTGCTACTGCGGAATGCAATGCGGAATAAAATTAAAAGTAAAAGATAATAAAATCGCCGGTTTTGAACCCTGGGAAGAATTTCCTTTTAACGAGGGGCGCTTATGCCCAAAAGGGGTTATGCGGTATATGCAGAACAATCACCCGGACAGGCTAATGGATCCTGTAGAGAGAGTAGAAGGGAAAGGTTTTAAACCTGTAGACTGGGAGCATGCCATGGGCAGAACGGTAAACGAAATAAAAAGAATCCAGGAGAAGTACGGTAAAGATGCCTTTGCGATGCTCTCCGGGGTTTCACTTACCAACGAGAAAAGCTATATGATTGGCAAGTTTGCCAGGGTAGCTTTAAAAACAGCCAATCTTGATTATAATGGCCGACTGTGTATGGTAAGTGCCGGGGGTGGAAACAAGAAGGCCTTCGGACTCGACAGAACTTCCAATAGCTGGGCAGATCTCAAACATGCCGAAGTAATTCTTATTGCAGGGGCAAACGTTAGTGAAACTTTCCCAACCTTAACGCATTATATATGGCAGGCAAGAGATAATGGAGCTAAACTCATTGTGGTAGATCCCCGGATGATTCCCCTTGCGAGAACTGCAGACCTTCATTTACCGGTAAGGCCGGGAGGTGATTCGGCCCTTTTTGGAGCAATTTTAAAGATTATGGTAGATAATGACTGGTTAGACCATGACTTTATCGATAACCATACCACCGGTTTCCAGGATACCATTGATGCTGTAAAAGATTACGACCTGGACTGGGCTGAAGAGCATACTGGAATTTCAAAAGATTTAATTTACCAGGCAGCTGAAATGTGGGGGAAAGCCAATACAAGCTTCCTTTTACATGCCCGTGGAATTGAACACCATACCAAGGGAGTAGAAAATGTTTTAAGCTGTATCAATATAGTACTTGCTTCAGGAAGAATTGGAAGACCATATTGCGGTTATGGAACCATCACTGGCCAAGGAAACGGCCAGGGAGGTAGGGAACACGGTCATAAATGTGATCAATTACCCGGTAACCGGGATATTACAAACCCTGAACACCGTAAATATATTTCAGAGGTTTGGGGTATAGATGAAAAAGATATGCCGGGCAAAGGTTTATCTGCTTACGAACAAATTGAGGCAATTCATCGAGGAGAAATTAAAGGAATGATTTCTATATGTTTTAATCCATTAGTGTCGTTACCCAATAACAATTTTGTGCGGGAAGCCCTGGAAAAACTTGAATTTTACGTTTGTATAGATACCTTCTTAAGTGAAACGGCTCGTCACGCCGATATTGTAATGGCAGGATCACTGCACGAAGAAGAAGAAGGAACCGTGACCACGGCTGAAGGAAGGGTAGTAAAAATCAATGAAGCTATTACTCCTCCCGGAAATACAAGAAGGGACGGGGAAATTATTATGGAATTAGCCGCCCGGCTTGGTGAAAAAGATAAATTCAATTACGCTACCAGTGAAGATATTTTTAACGAGTTAAGAGTGGCTTCAAAAGGAGGTACTGCCGATTATTACGGAATCACCTATAAGAAAGTAGTGGACAATATGGGGATATTCTGGCCTTGTAAAACCTTAGATCACCCGGGAACTCCGAGGTTATGGGAAGATAAGAAATTTGCTACCGCAGATCAAAAAGCTCATTTTAACCCTGTAAGTTACCGTCCTGCTTCAGAGATGCCGAATAAGGAATTTCCGGTGGTATTGACTACGGGTAGGGTAGTGTCACAATATTTAAGCGGTTCCTCTACAAGAAGAATCGGGAAATTAATAGATCAATATCCTGAACCTTTGCTGGAAATACATCCAAAACTGGCTTTTCAGTACGGGATTGAAAATCACGATCTAATCAAGGTGAAAACCAGGAGAGGAGAAGCTGAATTCCCGGCGCACGTGGTAGAAACCATTAGAGAAGATACGGTATTTATACCTTATCACTGGGGAGGAAAGCATTCAGCAAACCAATTAACTATAGATAATTTAGATCCTGTTTCTAAAATTCCTGAATTTAAGGTTTGCGCCTGTCAGCTGGAAAAAACCGGTCAAAAAGGATCGCAACATCTTACTGATACTGCATATCAAAGTTCGCTGTAGGGGAAGAGACAAAAAAACAAGAGATAAGAACCAAGAGACACGAATAGAGAATGAGAATTTGAAAATACAGAAGCAGCAGTCCCGGAAAGAATATTATAATATTCCTGTATTCGTGGCTAGCGTTTTTAATTCAAATCAGATAACATAAAACAGAGAACGAAATTAAAATCTAACCTTTAAAATAAACAATTATGCCGGAAACAAATTATGATCAGGAAATGGCCTTTTTCGTAGACATGCAACGTTGTATTGGTTGTCATGCCTGTGAAATGGCCTGTGCTGAATGTGAAACGAATGGCCAGGAAAGTATGATTCACGTGAATTATGTAGATCGGGAGAAAAGTCCGCAAACTACCGTACAGGTTTGTATGCATTGTGAAGATCCTACCTGTGCAAATGTTTGTCCGGCAGATGCCATACATCAGGATGAATTTGGAGTTGTACACTCCGCCAACACTTCAAGATGTATAGGTTGTTCAAACTGCGTACTTGCCTGCCCCTTTGGAGTTCCAAAGAAAATGGAAGAAGCCGAACTTATGATGAAATGTAATATGTGCTATGACAGGACCAGTGCGGGTAAAAAGCCAATGTGCGCTACCGTATGCCCAAGTCAGGCGCTTTTCTTCGGTACAAGAGAAGAAATAGAAAGAATGAGACCAGACAGCGAGCCTGTGAACTCCTTTCTTTTTGGACAACAGGAAGTAAATACTAAAGTAAATGTGATGATGCCTAAAGGTACACATCAGTTAATTATCCCATAACTTAAAATACTATGGCAAAGGAAGATTCAAATTCTGAAAGGGAACCAAGTTGGAAAAGTGATTTCCCTATAGAAACCAGGCGTGGTACGCACGTAAGTAGAAGGGAATTTGCAAAATTTCTCGGTTTATTATCTGGCGCTTTTGCCTTAAGCAATGGTTTTATCGTAATTAAGGCAATGGCTTTTCCGGCAGAAAAGCTGGAAGGAGAACATTTTGTGGTAAATGAGGATGAAGTTGGAGTAGGCGAAATGTTTCAGTTTGAAATTCATGGAGCCAAAAAAATTCCTTATATTCTCATTCATTTAAAAGAAAACCAGTGGCGTGCTTTTGAGCAAAAATGTACTCACCTTACCTGCGCGGTAAGATATCGTAAAGACGAGAATAAAATAGAATGTCCCTGCCATAACGGTTGGTTTAGTGCAGATACCGGTGAGGTATTGCAAGGACCACCCCCAAGACCATTACCTCAGTTAGAGGTGGTGGTAAAAGAAGGGAAAGTATATGTAAAAGAAGAAAATGAGGATCAAAATATATTATAATGAGTGATTTTAGAACATCGCAAAACCAGGCCCATCCCAATAAGACCAATACCATTATGACAGGGATTATCTTGTTGCAAATCCTTTTTGTAAGTATACAAATATGGTTTTTATTTGGTGCGCTTAATAATGCATTAGAAGGTAATTTGTTCTTTGCAATTACTACGTTTGTAGGATCGCTATTAATGGCCTTAGCTTCTTTTTGGGTACTGCGGTATTTACCGGAACCCTTAAAAAAGAAACCCAACAATAAACCCCGAGTGGATGTTAGTAGACAACCATAAAAGAATACATGATTATTTAAGAATTTCGCTTACAGATAGCTGCAACTTCCGTTGCCAGTATTGTATGCCCGATGAGAACATACAATGCTTACCTAATAAACATCTCATGCAGGTTGATGAGATTGAAAAAATTGCAACCACTTTTGTGAACCTGGGAGTTAATAAAATAAGGCTCACAGGGGGTGAACCTCTTGTTCGAAAAGAATTCAGGGAAATTTTATCCCGGCTATCCAAACTCCCGGTAGAAATAAGCCTTACCACCAACGCGGTGCTTGTGCATAAGTTTATAGACGACTTTAAAGCTGCGGGTATACGGGCGGTAAACGTTAGCCTTGACACTTTAGATGCCGAAACCTTTAAAAGGATTACTAAAAGAGATCAATTTGATTTAGTATGGAAAAATATTCAATTATTGCTGAAAGAAGGTTTCAGGGTTAAGATTAATGCAGTAGCGATTGAAGGGGTAATTGAAAAAGAAATCCTGGATTTTGTAGAAATAACCAGGGATTTACCTTTACATGTAAGGATGATAGAATTTATGCCTTTTGAAGGAAATCACTGGAATAGTAAAAAAGTGATCACTGCAACCCAGATGCTGAAATGGGCTGAAGCCGAATATGATATGGTGAAGTTGAAAGACAAACCCCATGCCACTGCTAAAAAATATAAAGCCATTGGTCACGAAGGTACTTTTGCGTTTATCACCACGATGACTGAGCATTTTTGCGGGGATTGTAACCGTATGCGAATTACAGCAGATGGGAAAATGAAGAATTGCCTCTTTGGTAAAGACGAAATGGATTTATTGGGCACCCTGCGTAAAGGTGAAGATATTGAACCACTAATTAGGTTATCGGTTTTAAAGAAACATGCAGTGATGGGAGGCCAGTTTAATAAGTCTTATAAGGACACCGAGACCACTCAACTCGAGAATCGAAGTATGATTAGGATTGGCGGATGATTTCAGTAGAACAGGCTAAAAAAATCCTCGCTGAAAATGCAGAAAGAGGGCATATTATTGAAAAAAGCCTTGGTGAATGCCTGGGTTTAATACTTGCTGAAGATATTTATTCCCCAATTGATGTTCCTTCCTTCGATAATTCAGCAATGGATGGCTATGCGATGAATTTTGATGACACTAACCGAAGCTGGGAAGTTTCAAATATAATTCAGGCAGGTGATACTTTTGAAACAAATATCGCTCCGGGTAAAGCCGCTCGTATATTTACGGGAGCAAAAATTCCTAAAGGTACCAATACCGTAATTCCGCAAGAATTAGTAGAAATAATTAAGGAAGGTCAAATCTCTTATAATGGAGATAAAATTTCTACCGGTAGCAATGTGCGGTTAAAAGGTTCCCAATCTAAGAAGAATTCTTTAATCCTTGAAAAGGGCCAGGTTTTAGGAGCCGGCCAAATAGGCTTACTCGCCTCGGTTGGAGTTGCACAGGTAATGGTTTTTTCTCCTCCTAAAGTTGGTTTTATAGTCACGGGAAATGAATTAAAAGAGCCCGGTACAGCTTTAAAAGAAGGAGAAATATATAATTCTAACGGTCCGATGCTTGAAGCACTTTTAAAAGAAAGTGGTGTAAGACAAATCCAGAGTTACAAAGCCGCGGATGATAAAGAAAGCCTTCAAAAAATTATTGACCAGGCCCTTTCTGAAAATGATATTCTCCTCTTAAGTGGCGGGATTTCAGTTGGAGATTATGATTATGTAAAAGAGTGCTTAAATACCGCTAAGGTTAAAGAGCTTTTCTATAAGATAAAACAGCGCCCGGGAAAACCAATGTTCGCAGGAAAAATAGAGCAGAAGTTAATTTTTGCCTTACCGGGAAATCCCGCTTCGGTTCACAGTTGTTTTATTCAATATGTAAGGCCGTCAATAAAACATTGGTTAGGGAAAACCGAAGTTTGGGAAGCAGATCACAATTTAGAAATTACTGAAGATATCCCGAAAAAACCGGGATTTACTCACTTTATGAAGGGCAAAAAAAGCGGCCATAAAGTAGAACTTTTAAAGGGTCAGCAATCTTTTAACTTGCAGGCTTTTGCCACTGCAGAATGTCTATTGGAGTTACCCGCAGAAAATTCGGTAGTAGCCGCAGGAACAAAAGTAAAAGTTTACGATCTTTAATATTATTTTTAAATTTTGATAGATGCAAAGCGAATTTCTACCATATTTGTTTTTGCTGTTACCATTAGCAGCTTTTTTTTATTCCTCGGTAGGGCACGGCGGGGCCAGCAGCTATCTAATGATCCTCGCTCTTACCGGTTTTGCACCTGAAGAAATTAGGCCAACCGCCCTTCTGCTCAATATGGCAGTCTCCTTTATCGCTTTTATGAACCATCGCAGGTCTTGTAAATTTCCCAAGAACCTGTTCGTACAGCTTGTAGTTTTTTCAGTCCCTGCCGCTTTTATAGGCGGTTTGGTAGTGGTGGAATCTGCGATTTATAAGAATATTCTGGGTGTACTTTTATTGTTCCCGGTCTTGAATTTTCTGGGCGTTTTTCCGAAGAATGATCAGACAATTCTGAGAGATAAGATATGGATGCCTCCATTTATCGGCATCATTATAGGTTTCTTTTCGGGACTTATCGGAATTGGCGGGGGAATTCTCCTTTCTCCACTATTGCTTATGTTGGGGTGGACAAATATCCGGCAGACGGCAGCATTAAGTGCCTTATTCATTTTTGTGAATTCTGTGGCCGGTTACCTTGGAACCACTGGTTTTAATCTTATAGATAATAAATCGCTCTGGATACTTATTCCTCCTGCGGTGCTTGGGGGAATTTTAGGTAGTTATTTCGGCGCTTTAAGATTCAATGTGAAACTGGTAAAGCATCTTTTGACATTTGTCCTGGCCGGAGCCGCCCTTAAATTGATCTTTTTCTGAAAAATTATTCAAACATAGAAGTATTTGTCCTGGCTGGTGGCAAAAGCAGCCGTATGGGCCGGGATAAAGGTTTGGTTCCTCTTAATGAAGAACCAATGATTTTACACGTGCTTCGGGAACTGGAAATTTTGAAAATATCAACAAAAATAATTGCCAATAATGCTGCTTATAAAAAGTTTAAGTTACCGGTTTATAGTGATATTATTCCCGAAAAAGGCCCAATGGGAGGCTTGCTCACTGCTATGGAAAATACCGGGGCAGAAATGGTTCTACTCATCGCTTGTGATATGCCTTTTATTACAGTAAAGGCAATTGAGCGCTTATTAAAGAATGCCGATAAGGAGCATATAATTGCCTCGATGTCTAATCAAAAAATAAATCCGCTGTTTAGTGTCTATCCCGTAATTTTAAAAGAAGAAATTAAGAAAAGTATTACTGAAGGTGATCTAAAAATGACCGATTTCATTCTGAAAAATCAGCACGTTTTGTTACCTTTCGAAAACGAGAAATCGAGTAAGATATTTGAAAATATCAATACTGAGGAAGAACGAAAAGAAGCAGAAAAGAAATGGAAGGATTAACGGTGAAAGCTTTTGGAATGATCGCTGAAAAGTTACCTGAGCAGGAATTTAAATTTCCGAAGAAAAAGAATACCGAAGAATTATTGGCCAGTCTTTATAATGAATATCCAGAATTGAAAGAACTGGATTTTTCCCTGGCTGTAAATCAGCAGCTTATTCAGCAAAATACTCCTCTTGAAGGGGATGAGGAAATTGCCCTTTTACCACCATTTTCGGGAGGATGAGTAGATTTTCACGTCAAACCATATTACCCGATTTTGGTGAAGAAGGCCAGGAAAAGCTCTCCCGGGCAAGAGTGCTTGTGGTTGGAGCCGGTGGCTTAGGCTGTCCTGTACTATTGCACCTTGCGGCAGCCGGAGTGGGAACTATCGGAATAGTTGATGGTGATACAATAAGTGAATCTAACCTTAACAGGCAAACGCTTTTTGGGCATCAGCATACCGGCAAGCCTAAAGCATCTACTGCTGCCGCAATTCTAAAGGAAAAATACCCGGATTTAAATTTTGAAGTCTTTTCAGATTTTCTGAATACAAATAATGCCCTGGAAATTATTTCTTCGTTTGATGTAATAGTAGATGGGACCGATAATTTTGGAACCCGCTATCTTGTAAACGATGCTTGCGTTTTATTAAATAAACCCCTGGTAATGGGCGCTATTTATAAATATGAGGGGCAATTAATGATTTTTAATTATGGACCGCTTGCTTTAAATTACCGGGATATTTATCCCGATCCGCCGGGTGAAAATCAAATTCCCAATTGTGGCGAAACTGGGGTTTTAGGAGTTCTTCCAGGAATTATTGGAACATTGCAGGCATCAGAGGTGATAAAAATTTTATCGGGAGTGGGAAAAGTGCTTACTGAAAAAATCCTCTTTTTTAATCTTAAAAATTCTTCCTTTTATGAAGTAGGTATTCGGCTTAATTCCAAAGGCAGGGAAAATCTGCCGAAATCTGAAAAGGATTTTAGTGATAGAAATTATAATATCAATTGCGGAATCGCAGAGAGCTTAAGCTGGGAAAAAGCCCTGGACTGGAGGCTTAATATGAATAACAGTGTTCTGGTAGATATCAGGGAAGCTGGAGAAAAACCATTTTTTGAAAAAGAGTATTTAAGTAGAATTCCTATGGGAGATATAAGGGAGAATCCTAAACCGCTTTCAGGTTATGAGAATATTCTTTTGTTTTGTGCTTCGGGACAACGTAGCTCTGAGCTTGCGAAAGAATTGAAGCAACAATTTCCCGAAAAGAAAATATTTTCAGTAGAAGGAGGTATTTTAGACCCTGCTTCACCTTTAAATTCTAATGAATATGACACGTAAACCTAAGAATATATTTGTAGAAGGGCCTATTTCTTTAGAAAAGATAGCCAAATCTATTCAGAATCACAGCAGCAAAACCAATATAGGAGCACATTCTATTTTCCTGGGGCAGGTAAGGGCCGATGAAAAGGAGGGGAGCGTAGTTACTGCTATAGAGTATACAGCCTATGAGGAAATGGCGCTTCAAAAAGCATTTGAAATCAGGGAAGCTATTTTTGAAAAATATAATCTAACCTGTATGCACATTTACCATAGCCTGGGAGAGGTGAAAACCGGAGAAATATGCCTGTTTGTATTCACCTCTTCCAAACACAGGAAAATGGCGATAGATGCTTGTGAGGAACTGGTAGAACGAATTAAAAATGAGTTACCAGTATGGGGAAAGGAGTTGCTGGAAAACAGCGATGAGAACTGGAAAGTGAATACCTAAATATTGAAAAGGAAAAAGTGGTAAATATTACTCATAAAAATAACACACTTCGCAAAGCAATTGCGCAAGCAGTGGTTAAGGTTAGTAGCGCTGATACAATTAAAGCGGTAGAAGAGAAAACAGTCCCTAAAGGGGATGTGTTTGAAATGGCGAAAACAGCCGGGCTTTTCGCTGCAAAACGCACCAGCGATATGATTCCCGATTGCCATCCTTTACCGGTTGAATATACAAATATTACTTACCATATTGAAAACCTAGAGATTTATATTAATGTTGAAGTACATACCATTTATAAAACCGGAGTGGAAGTAGAAGCTATGCACGCAGCTTCTGTGGTAGCCCTTACGATGTACGATATGCTAAAGCCTATTGATAAAGGAATAAGTATTGAAAAAATTAAGCTACTGGAGAAAAAAGGTGGAAAAACAGATTACCGAAAGGTAGTAGAGGAAAATCAGATATCAGCGGCGGTTATTGTGTGTTCCGATTCTATCTCGGCGGGGGAAAAGCAGGATAAAGCAGGAAAGGTGATTATGGAAAAGCTAAAAGCTTACCAGGTTGCTGTAGAAGATTACCAGGTTATTCCAGATGAAAAGGAAACAATTCAAGAGCTGGTAAAAGAAAAATGTGCAAAAAAAGTGAACCTGGTAATTCTAACCGGTGGCACCGGGCTGTCACCCCGCGATGTCACACCGGAAGCTATTCAGCCTTTATTGGAACGCCCTATTCCTGGAATTGAGGAAGCCATCAGAGGCTACGGGCAGGATAGAACACCTTATTCCATGTTATCACGCTCTGTCTCCGGTTTAATCGGAAACACCCTTGTGCTCGCCCTGCCGGGGTCCACAAATGGTGCTAAGGAGTCTATGGATGCCGTTTTTCCTGCAATTATGCATATTTTTAGGGTGATGGCAGCTTTTAAACATGATTAGGATTAAATATAAAATCCTATCTATAGTTTAAATATTCCCTTTCATTATTTCCGAAAATATTTCGAAGGATCGCAGCCTGTCTGTATGATCATAAATATGCGAAACTGCCATAATTTCGTTTACGCCTGTTTCTTTTAAAAATGATTCGGTTTTGGTTTTAATCGTTTCAGGATCACCAATAAATGCATATTGAAGCATACGCTGAAATCCGGGGTGTGCAAGAATTTCCCTGTGTTCATTTGTAAATGCTACCGGAGGCTGCATATAATCAATATTTCCGCTCATTACACCTAACATCATTTTGATAAGAGAAGTAGAGACTTTTTCGGCTTTAGCGGTAGTATCAGCTGCAATTATATTCACCCCGGCAATGGTATAAGGTTTACCCAGAAATTTGGAGGGCTTAAAATTATTGTGATAAATACTAAGTGCCTGGTGTAATTGAGCGGGAGCGAAATGACTGGCAAAAACATAAGGCAAACCCTGCTCAGCAGCAAGGTGTGCACTATCGGTACTTGAACCCAAGATGTAAATTGGCACATCAACACCTTCGGCTACCGCGGCTCTAACCTGGGCCTGGGCGTTTTGGGCAGAAAAATATTTCTGAATTTCCTTGACTTCCTCCGGAAATTTAAAAACCGATTTCATGCGGTCAGACCGAATGGCCTGCGCGGTGACCTGATCTGTCCCGGGAGCTCTTCCCAGTCCCAGGTCTATTCGGTTTGGATAAAGCGTTCCCAAGGTTCCAAATTGTTCAGCTACGATTAAAGGAGAATGATTGGGAAGCATAATACCTCCGGAACCTACTTTAAGTGTTTTTGTTCCGCCTGCAATATGCCCTATTAGCACCGCTGTTGCAGAGCTGGCAATGCTCACCATATTATGATGCTCTGCCAGCCAAAACCGGGTGTAACCCATTTTTTCAGCATTTTGAGCTAAATCTAGACTTTGATCAAAGGTTTCTTTTACACTGGAATCTTTAGCTACGGTAGCTAATTCAAGAATGGAGTAGGGGATATCATTTATATTTAAAGACATATTATTTTTTCTTTGAATGCTTAAAGGTAGCCGAAATACCGCGGTATTCCTTACAGAATCCCATAGAAACAATTGGTAATCAATACTAACTTGAATTATAGTATTAATAGAAAGTTAAGGTAAAATAGGTTAATCTTTGCATAGGCTTCATAACGAAAAGGTTTTCGGTTGAAATTTTGTAATGTAAATCCCTGATAATTTAGATATATTAACAACATAGCGTTAAACTACCCATAAAAAATTTTCCTACAGAAACATTCCACATAATTTAGCCATACAAAACTTACAAAAACTAACACCTATGGCATCTTATTTAAATACCAACGAGATTAGAGTTTCGCTACAGCAATTAGTGAAACAATATGTAGAAGAATGCGAAACTTGTCAGGAATTACCCGATGAGTTTATAAGCTTAATTAAACACAATTTCCTGGCTAAATATGTTTATTACAATAAACAGAAAAAGCAAATTGAAATTGGGATAGACGAATCTGACTCTCCCGAGACATATCCTGAAATTAAGGTTTATAAAATTCCTGTAAATAAAGCCGCTAAATGGTTAGACAAATCGTTTAGAGACCAGCAAAGCGATTTAGAATTTTACGGAAAATTATTGAACCGAAATGAAATTTTTAACTCATCTGATGTAGTTTTGATGAGTAGGTAAAACTCTTTTGTTCCCAACTTAAAAAGCGATTCTTATAATAAGGTCGCTTTTTTATTTTTCAAATTATGAATATAGAAACAGCAAGAATTTACGAGGATAAAGAAACTTCAGATAATATCAGGATTTTAGTAGATAGGCTTTGGCCACGCGGAATTTCTAAAGAAGAGGCGCACTTAGATTACTGGCATAAGCAATGGGCCCCAAGTGACGATTTACGAAGGAAATTTCACGACAATAAGATCTCCTGGGATGAATTCAGTAAAAATTACAAATCAGAATTAAAGGAAAATAAGAACCAGATTTTAAACGACCTGGAAGAAGTGGATAAAAGAAAAAGTCTAACACTTTTATATGGGTCTAAAGACAAAACCCATAACCACGCAGTTTTACTAAAAGATTTTCTGAAAGAAATTTAAGCTTCCACTTTTTTTGCTAAATCTTCCATTATCATTTTTGCGTGTATCCTGGAGTTTTCTATAAACCATTTGTGAGTTTCTACGCCACCACAAATTACCCCTGCAAGATAAATTCCCTTTACATTGGTCTCCATAGTATCCTGGTCATACTGCGGAATTTTTCTGCCGTCATCAGATAATTTAATCCCCATTTTTTTTAGAAATTCAAAGTTTGGGCGATATCCGGTGAGCATCAATACAAAATCGTTTTCAAGGGTTTGTTCTCCATCGGGAGTTTCGATAACCACTTCGGTTTCTCTTATTTCCTTTAGATTAGCGTTGAAAAGCGCTTTGATACTTCCTTCTTTAATTCGGTTATCAATATCTGGGCGTACCCAGTATTTCACCCTTCTACCAATTTCTTCCTTTCTAACAATCATGGTCACTTCGCCGCCTTTTCTATATATCTCTAAAGCAGCATCTACAGCAGAATTACTCGCGCCCACTACTATTGTTTTTAAAGTGGCATAATAATGAGGATCGCCGTAATAATGGGCCACTTTTGGCAAATCTTCTCCGGGAATATTCAGGTAATTGGGAATATCATAAAAGCCTGTGGCAACCACTACATTTTTAGCGGTGTAATTGTTTTTAGTTGTGCTTACTTTCTGAAAATTGTCTTTAGTTTCTACTGCAGTAACCTTTTCAAATAAATTGATGTGAAGTTTATTCGAAGACGCTATCCTTCGGTAATACTCCAGTGCTTCGGCCTTTCTTGGCTTGGGGTTATTACTAATAAACGGAATACCATTCAACTCCAGTTTTTCTGAAGTAGAAAAGAATGTCATATTGGTAGGGTAGTGGTACAACGAATTTACCAGGCAGCCTTTCTCCAGGATAAGATAAGAAAGATTTTTCTTTTCGGCTTCCAGGGCGCAGGCAATACCAATCGGGCCACCGCCAATAATTATAACATCGTAAGTATTCTTAGGAGTTTGCAAGTTGTCTCAGGTCTTTTATGGTTTCCAGTTGGTCTTCAGCTTTAAAAACATAGCTCCCGGCCACTAAAACATCGGCACCGGCTTTTATGAGTTGAGAGGCATTTTCGTTAGTTACACCACCATCAATTTCAATTAAAGTAGAAGCATTATGTGTTACAATAAGCTCCTTTAAACGCTGAATTTTATGGTAGGTGTTCTCGATAAAACTTTGTCCGCCAAAACCAGGATTTACACTCATTATACATACTATGTCGATATCCTGGATCACATCTTTCAACAGATCTACACTTGTATGCGGATTTATCGCTACTCCCGCTTGCATACCTTCAGCTTTTATGGCCTGTAGCGTTCTATGGAGGTGCGTGCAGGCTTCATAATGTACGGTAAGGTTATCGGTCCCAAGTTTTGCGAATTCCTTGATATACCTATCGGGATCAACGATCATTAGGTGAACATCAATCGTTTTTTCTGCGTGTTTGGTAATAGCCTGCAGTACCGGCATTCCGTAAGAAATATTCGGCACAAAAACGCCATCCATGATATCTATATGAAACCAGTCGGCCTCACTTTTGTTAACCATTTCAATATCACGCTGAAGATTACCAAAATCGGCAGCAAGAATAGATGGGGCAATAAGTTTTGTTGTCATAAGTGTTGTGCTGTAAGTGTGCACACAAAAATAACAAGATTATACTTATTTGATGCCTTCTGTAAATTTATTTAAGATGTACTTTACCGAACTTTGAATTGAAGGATTCAACAGACTAATTTGGGCAAGATAAGTGTCAAAATTTTCGTCGTTATACCTGTCATCCAAAGAAATAAAATCAGCCTGGTAGCCATCAAACCGAGTATTCGGAATACTTTTCTGAAAAATGGTTATAACATTATGATGGCGTTCATCAGCTTTTATTCTATTAAATAGATCTTTTAGAATTTGTTCTTCCCCTTCAAGTACCTGGAAAAAATTTCCCTGTGAATATAAAAGAATCCCGGTGATATTGTGATTGTTATTCCAGTCTTTACTAAAATCTAATGCATTCTGAATTTCAGTTTCTGAAAGTGCCGGGTTAGCGGTACTTACATAACTTATTGCGTAGCGCATATTGGTTAAGAGTTGTTGAACTCAAAAATAAAAGAAATTAAGAGATGTTGAAATTCTATAAAGTGAAAGTTTGTATAAAAAATTAAGAATAAGACTGATTTTTCAATAACATTTAAATATCTGAATGGGTTAAAAATGATCTTTTTCTACTGCCAGGGCTGCATTATAACCGCACATACCATGTACTCCACCACCGGGCGGTGTAGAGGACGAACAAATATAAATCCTTGGGTTGGGAGTGGAATAGGGAGACATTTTTGCGATGGGCCTTGTAAAAAGCTGGGTAATATCCTGTTTTCCACCGTTTATATCACCACCGATTATATTAGGATTAAAGGCGTTCAATTGAACAGAATTCATAGTAGATTTTTTTAAGATACAATCTTTAAACCCCGGTGCGGCCCGCTCTATTTGATCTTCAATTATTTTTGAAAAATCTTCGGTGCTGCCATTGGGTACGTGACAATAAGCCCAGGCCGTGTGTTGATCTTCCGGAGCCCTGGTATTATCAAAAATACTATGCTGCGCTACCAGTACATAAGGAGTTTGTGTCATGTTTTCTTGATGTATACTTTGCTCTGAATTCTCCATTTCTTTTTCTGAAAATCCAATATGTACCGTTCCCGCTTTCCGGCATTTTTCATTGGTAAATGGAATGGGTTTGCTTAGCGCCCAATCTACTTTAAAAACTCCGGCGCCATATTTAAAAGAATCCATTCTTTTTCTATAAATACTGGAAAAATCTGTTCCTTTAATTTTTAATAATTGCTTCGGGGTTAAATCGAATAAATAAGTTTTCGATTCCGGAAGTTCATCCAGCTGAGTTATATTCTTTTCAAGGTGTAATTCGCCGCCAATAGACGTATAGTAACTCAACATACTATTTATAAAGTTTTGCGCTCCGCCTTTTGGAAATGGCCAGTTATATTTATGCGCCATGGTACTTAATACAAGCCCGAATGATGCTGAAGCGAGGCTATTAAGCGGTAAGGTTGAATGTGCAGCAGAGCCGTAAAAGAATATTCTCGACTTTTCATTTTTAAAATAATATTTGGCCAGTAGTTTAGCCGATGGTAGTGCCTTCAAACCAAACTTCATAAAATCCAGCGGATGCTGTGGCATTCCCAATGGCCCTAAAAGATCGTTCTCTAATTTTCCCCAGTCTTTTACCAGGGGTTCAAACAAGTTGACATATGAAGATTCGTCCTCGCCCAGTTGAGCTGCTGTTTTTTTTATATCGGTATAACAGGCGTGGGCAGTACCATTGGTAAATGGATGAGCGAATGGGATTTCGGGAAATATCCATTCCAGGCCGTGTTCTTCGAGAGGTAAACTTCTTAAAAAGGGAGAGCCAAATCCCATTGGTAATATGGCCGAACCTACATCGTGTTTAAATCCCGGTAATGTTAATTCCTGGGTTCTTGTGGAGCCACCGGGAGTAGCTGCCTGTTCAAAAATTGCAGTTTTAAGTCCTTTTTGTTGCAAATATATTGCGGCTGAAATTCCATTAGAACCACTTCCAATTATAATAGCGTCGTAGCTTAAAGACATTAAGTGATTTTTTTAAGGTCAAGATTTCCAAGATACTCCCGAAAGGAAATTTTTCCATTAGATTCCCCAATCATATCGTTTGTAGTAATAAAAGTAAAATAATCCAGTTTGTTATTAATTCCTTTTCCAAATATTTTCGCTAATCCCAGTCTGATACTTATTTTAGCCACAGGTTCGGGGATTTTAATAATTTTTCCGCCAACAATTTCTGCAATCATTTGCACCATTTCCAGCCGGGTATGAATATTTGGGCCGCCTACTTCTATTATTTCAGGACCATCGTTAAGAAATGAGACCACGACTACTGCGAGATCTTTATGGTGAATACTGTTGGTTTGTGCCTTTCCCGATCCAATTAGAGGGATGAGCTTGCGTTTGGCCATTATAGCTAAATCATTCAAGCCAGAATAGAATCCTACGGGTCTTACAATTGTATATTCTATACCTGAATTTTTTAATTCATTTTCAAATAGCTTATGGGCCCGTGCGATGCTGTAATCTTTTGGGGAATCTGCACCCATAATAGAAATATATATAAAACGCTTAACTCTGTTTTTAACAGCATCATCCAGGAGGTTTTTATTCGCTTTAAAATCGCTTTCCATAAAAGATTCTTCGGAAGGTGTAAAAAGGCTAACACTTTTCCCCAATGCAGAAATTACCGTAGTAACATTCTTGGTGATATTTTTTATTCCTGCAGGGTCTTCGCCGGCATCTCCTTTCCAGACATCATCAGTAAACTTTGAAAGTTTTGAGACCCCTTTATCAGAGCGGGTTAATACTCGTATATCTTTTCCTTTTTCCTTTAATAAACTTATAATTTCTGTCCCCAGAGATCCTGAAGCTCCCACTATTAAGATTTTTCCTTCATCTTTCATCTTCTTAATCTTTAAATATAAGTACAGAAGGTACTCAGAAATTGAACATAATAGAGCAAGGAAAGCTCTTGATTAACAAAATATTGGCTTGTCTTAACATTTTTATACGGCTCGTCGAATATCTGGAAGAGTAGGGAGTAGAAACGAAAAAACCCCGGTTCATCACGCCGGGGTCATTCATCAATCAAAAAACGAACAGTTATGTTAGCCGGCCGTCGCCGGCATTAACTGTTGTCATCTTAAATATCTTATCCTAAATACGTTTTCAGGATCTTGCTTCTAGAAGTATGTTTCAATCTTCTAATCGCTTTTTCTTTAATCTGTCTAACTCTTTCTCTTGTTAGATCAAAAGTTTCACCAATTTCTTCAAGCGTCATTGGGTGCTGGTCTCCAAGACCAAAATACAAACGAATAACATCTGCTTCACGCGGAGTTAAGGTTTCTAAAGCACGCTCAATCTCGGTTCTTAGAGATTCGTGTAAAAGTTCTTTATCAGGATTTGGAGATTCTCCTGAACGTAATACATCGTAAAGGTTAGAATCTTCACCTTCTACCAAAGGAGCATCCATAGAGACGTGACGTCCGGAATTCTTCATAGATTCCTTAACGTCGTTAATCGTCATGTCAAGTTCTTTCGCAATTTCTTCAGCACTTGGAGGGCGCTCATGAGATTGTTCTAAGAAAGCAAAAGTTTTGTTGATCTTGTTAATAGATCCAATTTTATTCAATGGTAAACGAACAATACGCGACTGCTCGGCCAGTGCCTGAAGAATAGACTGGCGAATCCACCATACTGCATAGGAGATAAATTTAAAACCACGCGTTTCATCAAAACGTTTCGCAGCTTTAATCAATCCTAAATTTCCTTCATTAATAAGGTCGGGTAGGGTTAACCCCTGATTTTGATATTGTTTTGCAACCGACACCACAAAACGTAAATTCGCTTTAGTTAATTTTTCTAAAGCGCGGTCATCACCCGCTTTAATTCGTTGTGCTAATTCTACCTCTTCATCGGCAGTAATTAAATCAACTTTACCAATTTCTTGCAAATACTTGTCTAACGAAGCAGTCTCACGGTTTGTTACCTGCTTCGTAATCTTAAGTTGTCTCATCTATCGTCTCCTTGGATTTTAATTATGAATAGCTCTTGTACTAGTTTATACGCAAGGAGTAGTCGAAATGTTACAAAAAACCTTAATTAATTTTATTTGGGCGTTACCCTGCGGGTCGGGCTTTAAGCTGCAAGCCCGCGCTCGTTCCACTCGTTGTGGGCTTTCCGCTACAATCTCTAACGCATAAAAAATTGTAGAAATATTTAAAATATGAATTTCAAAAATATCCTTTTTCGTCATTCTATTCCGAAGCTTCGGGATCGTTTCAGAGCTTGCTCCGAAATTTATTCGGAGATCTAACTTAATATCAGGTTAGAAGCTGAAACCAGTTCAGCTTGACGATTAAAAAGACTCCTAATAAACGGCATAAAAAAATCCCCGAAAATTACTTTCCGGGGATTTGAATTTATAAAGCTTAAGACTAATTAATCGTTATTTCTACGATCTTTATTATCTCTGCCTCTGCGATCATCATGGCCACGATTATCTCGAGAACCGCGATTGTCACGACCTCTGTCGTTACGATCGTTATCTCTAGGTGGTCTTGCCTGGTAACCTTCAGGTTTTTCAAGTAAAGCTTTTCTTGAAACTTTCTCCTTACGGGTTTTAGGATCTACACCAAAATATTTCACATCAATTACATCACCAACATTAAGAATATCGGTAACATTATCGGTGCGTTCCCAGGCCAGTTCAGAAATATGAAGTAAAACCTCGTTGCCGGGAGCATCAAGATATTCTACCACAGCTCCAAAATCAAGGACCTTGATTACTTTTACTTCGTAAACACTTCCCTTCTCAGGTTTGAAAGTGATAGATTCAATTTTAGCAAGAACTTTATCGATTCCTTCCTGTTTAGTTCCAAGAATTTCAACAATACCTTCTTCGGTGACAGGATCTTCGTTGATAACGATTTCAGTTCCTGTAGTTTTCTGAAGTTCCTGAATTACTTTTCCTCCAGGTCCAATAAGTGCACCAATAAATTCGTTAGGAATTCTTCTGGTGATGATTTTTGGAGCGTGAGCTTTTACATTTTCGTTTGGCTCAGCGATAGTATCAGTCAGTTTTTCTAAAATATGAAGTCTACCTGCACGAGCTTGTTTTAGTGCTTTTACTAAAATCTCGTAAGGCAATCCTTTTACTTTAATATCCATTTGGCAAGCGGTAATACCATCAGCCGTTCCCGTTACTTTAAAGTCCATATCACCAAGGTGATCTTCATCCCCAAGAATGTCTGAAAGTACAGCGTGACGCTCACCATCAGAAATTAATCCCATAGCGATACCAGAAACTGGTTTCTTCATTTTAACCCCGGCATCCATCATTGCCATAGTTCCGGCGCAAACCGTTGCCATAGAAGACGAGCCGTTAGATTCCAATACTTCAGAAACAATTCTTACAGTGTAAGGATTGTTTTCAGGAATCATTCCTTTTAATGCACGTTGTGCAAGGTTTCCGTGTCCAATTTCACGTCTTGAAGTACCTCTAATTGGGTATGCTTCTCCTGTACAAAACGGAGGGAAGTTATAATGCAGGTAGAAAGTTTCTTCACCCTGGTGGGTTGGCATATCTATAGTATTTGCTTCTCTGGAAGTTCCCAAAGTAACAGTTGCCAAAGCCTGAGTTTCCCCACGAGTGAAAATAGCCGAACCGTGTACCGATGGTAAATAATCGGTTTCACACCAGATAGGTCTAATCTCGTCGGTTTTTCTACCATCAAGACGAATACCTTCAGCAAGAGTAAGTTCTCTTACCGCTTCCTTTTCGGTTTTGCTATAATATTTTTTGATCAGCTTTTCATTTTCTTCCAATTCTTCTTCAGAAAATAAAGCTAAAACTTCGTCTTTTACTGCAGAAAAAGCTTCGCTACGTTCTTTTTTACCGTGACCACCTTTAGCAATCTCGTAAATTTTATCGTAAGCCGCATCGCGAACTTTTTTCTCTATATCTTCTTTTTCTTCAGCAGTGGCATATTCCCTAACCGGTTTTTTACCAAAAGCTTCAGCTAAACGCAATTGAGCGTCTATTTGTTTTTTAATGTGTTCGTGAGCGAATTGAATAGCCTCAGCCATTTCTTCTTCTGAAATTTCTTTCATCTCACCTTCAACCATCATTACAGAATCTGAAGAAGCACCAATAATCATATCGATGTCTGATTCCAGTAACTGGCTGCGGCTTGGGTTAATCACAAATTCACCATTAATCCTGGCTACACGAGCTTCAGAAATAGCGGTTTCAAAAGGAATGTCTGAAAGCTGAATAGCGGCCGAAGCAGCAAGTCCTGCCAAAGCATCTGGCATAACTTCTTCGTCGTGAGACATCAACTGGATCATTACCTGAGTCTCAGTTCTATAATCTGATGGGAAAAGTGGACGCAAAACGCGGTCTACAATTCTCATTGTTAAAACTTCACCGTCACTTGGTCTTGCTTCTCTTTTAAAGAAACCGCCTGGGTAACGACCTGCGGCAGCAAATTTTTCCCTGTAATCTACAGTTAATGGAAAGAAATCCATAGTACTTTCTTTGTAAGAAGATACTACAGTACAAAGCAACATGGCGTTGCCCATTTGAACAACAACCGACCCGTGGGCCTGTTTTGCTAATTTTCCGGTTTCGATAGAGATTTCTCTTCCATCTCCTAAATCGATAACCTCTTTAAATGTTTGTGGAATCATAATAATTTTGAATTCTTCTAATGATCTGAATAACTTCACCAGATCTTGTTATACAATGGTCTCCGCCAATACCGGACGGCCGGAAGTTGTGTTGTTGTGTGTTGTGTAGACCAATGAAAAACTACTCTCGTTGAGCGACAATTTTACTCGATAATCGAGTTTTAAAATATTTCAGGGCTTGTTTCTATTTAATTTAATAGAATTCGCCCCAAGTAATTTACAAATTACTATTATATAAAAAAAAGGGGGCGTAAAGCCCCCTTTTGAAATTTATTTTCTTAATCCTAATTCTTTAACGATAGCACGATATCTCATAATATCTTTCTTCATTAAGTAATCAAGCAAGCTCCTTCTTTTACCAACCAGTCTTACCAAAGAACGCTCTGAGTTATAGTCTTTACGATTCTTTTTTAAGTGATCAGAAAGGTGAGAGATTCGGTAGGTGAACAAAGCAATTTGTCCTTCAGCAGAACCAGTGTCGGTTTTGCTTTTTCCGTGCTTCTCAAAAATTTCTTCTTTTCTTTCTTTGGCTAAATACATTCCAATATTAATTTTAATGATTTTTATGTATTGACAGTTTTTCCGTCAGGCGGCAAAGATACTACTTTCTAAATAATTACCTATTTATAGAATATCTTTTTCTATTTTATTTTAAGCTCTTACCGGTTGATTTTGAATAAGATCCAAATAGAGGTTTACTTTATTCTTAAGCTCAGACCGGTGGGTAATGAAATCTAAAAAGCCTTTTTCCTTAAGAAATTCTGAAGTTTGAAAATCTTTTGGCAGGTCTTTCCCGGTAGTGTCTTTTACTACACGAGGCCCTGCAAATCCAATTAACGCGCCGGGTTCAGAAATATTAATATCACCTAACATTGCAAAAGAAGCCGTGGTACCTCCAGTTGTAGGATCTGTGGCTAAAGAAATATAAGGAAGACGTGCCTCGGCAAGCTGGGCTAATTTAACCGAAGTTTTTGCCAACTGCATTAAAGATAAAGCTGCTTCCTGCATTCTTGCCCCACCAGATTTAGAAATCACCATTAAAGGGAGTTGGTTTTTTAACGCATAATCTGCAGCACGGGCAATTTTTTCACCTACTACAGATCCCATTGAACCACCAATAAATCTAAAATCCATACAGGCAATTACCAATTCTCTTCCTTTAGATTTTCCAACTGCAGTACGTACTGCGTCTTTAAGATCGGTTTTTTCCTGGGCTGCTTTTAAACGATCGGTGTATTTTTTGGTATCCTTAAAATTCAAAGGATCTTTAGATGTAATATCTTTATCCAATTCTTTGAATTCATTATCATCAAAAAGGATTTTGAAATATTCTTTACTTCCAATTCTTACGTGATAGCCATCTTCCGGACTCACATAAAAATTGCTTTCCAGCTGCTCTGCATCTACAATCTTGCCGGTTGGTGATTTGTACCAAAGTCCCTTTGGAACATCTTTCTTGTGTTCTGTTGGGGTTTGAATTCCTTTTTGTGTTCTTTTAAACCAAGCCATTTATTTTCAGGTTTCAGGTTTCAGTTTATTTATATAGGGATAAACCGAAAGTTTTACTTAAAATAAAAACAGCCGGAATTCTAAAAAAATTCCAGCTGTTATAAAATTAGATTTATAAAGTATTTACGTTGTTAAGATCTTCAAAAGCCTTTTTAAGTCGGCTTTTGAAAGTAATTTCTCCTTCACGTAACCATTTTCTTGGATCGTAATATTTCTTGTTAGGTACATCGCTTCCTTCAGGATTACCAATTTGCGCAGCAAGGTAATCTTTCTTTTCACCCATGTAATCACGAATACCTTCAAGGTAAGCGTATTGAAGATCGGTGTCGATATTCATCTTAATTACTCCGTAGCTAATTCCTTCGCGAATTTCTTCAACAGTAGAACCACTACCTCCGTGGAATACAAAATCTATATGATTTTCTTCTACACCGTATTTTTTAGTAATGTGTTCCTGAGAGTTTTTAAGAATTACCGGGGTAAGTTTTACGTTACCTGGCTTATAAACTCCGTGTACGTTACCAAAAGCGGCAGCGATAGTGAACTGGTCACTAACTTTGCTTAATTCTTCGTAAGCGTAAGCAACTTCTTCTGGTTGGGTATATAGTTTAGAAGAATCAATATCGGTATTATCTACACCATCTTCTTCACCACCTGTAACCCCAAGTTCAATTTCAAGGGTCATGCCCATTTTGCTCATTCTTTCAAGATACTTCTTGCAGATTTCAATGTTTTCTTCAAGAGATTCTTCAGAAAGATCTATCATATGCGAGCTATAAAGAGGTTTCCCAAATTGCTCAAAATGTTTTTCACTGGCGTCAAGCATTCCGTCTATCCAGGGAAGCAATTTTTTTGCACAATGGTCTGTATGTAGAATTACTACAGCACCGTAGGCTTCAGCAAGTTCGTGAATATGCTTTGCACCTGCAACGGCCCCTGCAACAGCGGCTTTTTCACCATCGTTAGAAAGTCCTTTTCCAGCGTTAAACTGGGCACCTCCATTAGAGAATTGAATAATTACGGGTGAATTTAGTTCTGCGGCGGTTTCCATTACTGCATTTGCACTACTGGAACCTATAACGTTTACTGCCGGAAGGGCAAATCCCTTTTCCTTAGCATAATTAAAGATTTCCTGTACTTCTTTTCCTGTGGCTACGCCTGGTTTAATGTTGTGACTCATAATTTTAGTTGAATTAGAAAAGCAAAAATAAGAAAATATGTTGGCTTAGAAAGGATAATTGATCCCTACATTGTATACAGCATTATTAAAGTTGTAATTTCTAAACCAGCGTTTATCGTCTGGCTGGGCTGGGTCGTAGGTTTTAAAGCCAATATCAAACCTGAGAACAAAAAAGTTAAAATCGTATCTAAGTCCGAAACCGGAGCCTACTGCAATATTCTTAAGATCGGAAAGCGATTCAAAAGTAGCATCTTCATCTTCAACGATATCCAGTACATTCCAGATATTACCTACATCAACAAAAACAGCCGAATTTAAGGAACCAAAAAGGTTATAGCGATATTCCATATTAAAAGCCAATTTCATATTGGCTTCATTAAATTCGTTACGGCCACCGCTACTGCCGGGGCCAAGATCGTAAGCACGCCACGCCCTATTATCGTTGGGGCCGCCGCCAAAAAAACTTCTTACAAAAGGGATGCTATTGGCGTTGCCATATGGTATGGCCACCCCGCCAAAAGCCCGAAAGGCCAGAATATTACTCTGCCCCATATCCCAATGCTTTATAAAATCGAGTTCGGTTTTAATATACTGAGAGAAGTTTACACCTAATACATCATAATTTCCATTCTGGTTTTTCTCAAAACCGGCTAAAGAAGAAACTGCGGAAAGTACATTCCCTGCGGTTTCAATTTTAAACCTAAAGCGGGTAAATTCCTGGTCGTAGAGATTCTTTTTTGTGTTCCATAAATAGGTGTAATTAGACGCAAATATGAGGTTGTTCTCTGTTAAACGAGTTTTTCTTTCACCTATATTATTTACTAACTGAGCTTGATCCTCATTCAAACCAGTAGTGCCTCCCGTGTTATTAGAAACATCACGAATAAAACTCTCGGCGCCGGTAGGGATGCTTAACAAGCCTTCTTCATTTAAATAGTCCGGATTTGTAACGATACTACCAGACTGGAGTATCTCGTTAAGATCGTTGTATGAATTTCGGTAAACATTGAAATAATTATCAATATTCAAATTTCTTACATATTGAATGTTTAAAAGATCTACACGGTTAGAAAGCTGGTGAGAAGGGTTCCACCGGTAATTCATAATTCCCGAAAGATTTCTTTTATCTAAACCAATATTGTTTTGTGTACTTACTCCTAAACTTAGTGAAGTAAAGGGCTGCATATACTTAGGAATAAATTTTTCGGTATTAATTGGTAGGAAAATCCTGGGAAAAGTGAGTTTAAGATCGGCACCAATTTCTGAAATATCAAAAAAGTGATCGTCATTTCCGCTTATTGCAGCATCTGTAGACGAACCTATACTTCCACGTCCAGAAATTTCAAAATTCTCGGCACCGCCAAATATATTTCTTATTAAGAGGGAGCCACCGCCGCCAATACCAAATTTTTGAATATTACTTTGGGAAATATCAAAATCGAAACCGAGGGAATATTTTGGCTGCGGAGTTAGAAAAATATTGGCAACCAAATCGGTGCGGGTAGAATCGGCAGGATCTGGTGTAAATTGTACATTGGGATATTTAAAAACCCGCAAAGAATTTAATCGATTGTAAGTTCGGGAACGGGAAATATCGCTATAGGTGTTTCCAGGTTTAATAAAAACAGCATCGGTTATTGCTTCGGGTTTATAACGCAATTTGTCAAAACTATAAAGGGTATATCCTTCCTCGGTGGTGACACTATCGGTTAAAGGCTGATTTCTATTGGCGTATTTATAATCGGTAAAAATATTAACCTTGCTAATTTCGTGAATTTTAAAAGGCACCCGGGATGTGGTGTCTTCCTCTGAGGCAAATCGGTTTTTTATAATTAAAGTAGTATTAACTTTTCCACCGGTATTAATTGTATCGGCATCAAAACTTATATATTCCTGGTCAAAATTATAAACCCCGTTGTTTCTAAAAAGTGAAGTTAAGCGGTCTCGTTCTTCATTTATATCTAAGGTTTTATATTGTGTTCCTTCTTTAATTATGGATTCGTTTTTATGAAGCTCGTATAAAGAATCGATAACTTTAGATGCAATATTTGTGGTAATGGAGTCTAAGTGATAGGCCTCTCCGGTAGTTACTTCATATTCAACACGGGCGCGTTTTTTTTTATTTTCCGAAGGAATTATTTCATAATCGGTTTCTACATTAAACCAACCATTGTTCCAATACCAGGAGTTGAGCCGGTTAACCGATTTCCGGGTTTCTTCTTCACTTACAATAACAGGTTCTTCCCCGGTTCTTTTTATCCACTCGTTAAAAGATTTTCGGGAGTGCAGAAATTTCTCAAACTGTTTATAGGAAAGAATATCTACCAGCGTATTTTTTTTGCTTTCATTTTGAAGGTATTTTTCACTTAAAATAGAATCAATATCTGGCCGGGCGAGATTGTAAAAATGTAGTCTTAGCGGAATTCCCAGGAAACTGGTGTTGGGTTCCTGGTAAAGTTGATTGTAAATACGTGTCTCTTTGATCTTTTCGTTGTTAACGAAAATTTCATTCTCAGTGAGCAATTTATCATCACCCTCTACGCGTTTAACGGCATTACAGGAAATTAAAAAAAGCAGGCTTAAAAAAAATAATGATATTTTTGCGAAATGCCGATTCAAACACACATTTTTAAGAGATCAAAATTACATTTTTTGTATGGTTAGTAAAAGCCAAATTAAGTTAATAACCAGTCTTGCACAAAAAAAATACCGTTATAAACACGGACTTTTTGTAGCCGAAGGTTTTAAAACAATTAGTGAGCTTATAAATTCTAATTTTAGGCTGAACCGGCTCTTTACTTTAAATGCAGATTTTGGACTGAAACCTGAGGAAATTCAGAAAATTGAGGAGCGGGAACTTAAAAAAATAAGTTTTTTAAAAACCCCGCAAACTGCATTGGCTTTATTTGAAATTCCGGAAGAAAAAATCGTTCCCGAAGAAAACCTAACTCTTGCTTTAGATGGTATTCGCGATCCCGGCAATTTAGGGACCGTCATAAGGCTTTGCGATTGGTTTGGGATAAACAATTTGGTTTGTTCCCAGGATTCTGTAGATTGTTATAATCCTAAAGTAGTACAGGCTACAATGGGATCTTTGGCGAGGGTGAATATTATTTATTGCGATTTAAAAAGTTTTCTTACAAATTCTGAACTACCGGTTTATGGGGCGTTTATGGAAGGGGATAATATTTATAAAAGCGAAACCGTAGAAAAAGCAATCCTGGTTATGGGAAATGAAGCCAATGGGATTTCAGCTGAAATTGAAGAATTAATTCAAAGAAAAATAAGTATCCCGCGATTTGGTGAGCTTAAAGTTACTGAAAGCTTAAACGTGGCGACCGCAACTGCAATTCTACTAAGTGAATTTAAGCGAAAAAGTTTTACAAATTAATGTAGCTGTTTTATTGAAAGGTAAAGTTGAGGAATACAGCCTGGGAGCGCATTGCATCAACCACCTGATACTGGGTTTCTACCATTTCATTATTTATTGTGAAAACTCCTCTTATTGAGGGGGAGAATTTAAAATAATAAAGATAAAGGTCTATTCCCAGTCCCACTTCATAATGATAATTGTTGGTTTTTAATCGCGTAGCCACATCTGGATTATTCTCATTACTGGAAAGGTTTATAGAAGTAGATAAACCTCCTACTACAAAAGGCTTGAAGTTATTATGCCTATCGGCCGAAAACTTTAATAGTAATGGGATATGGACATAAGTAGAGTTAACCTCTTCTATATCCTGGCTATATGGAGGCCTGAAGTTACGGGTGTTAAATGTAACGCCAGGTTCCAGGCGTAAATCCAGGTTATTATTCAATTTTAAATTACCAACGAGCCCAACATTGAACCCCATGGTTTTTTCTATAATAAGATCATTACCATTAGAGGTTATTTCATCATTATATTTAAATTTAAAATCGTAGGTATTAAATCCCAGGTAGTAGCCCCAGGACCAACGTTGCTTATCAAAGTTCTCGTTGTTTATAATTTTATCTCCTCCAAAAATTTGCGCGTAACCAAATTGAACGCAAAAAAGAAGGGCAATAACAAAAAGTTTCTTCATAGTTTTATTTTGAAGCAGTATAAATGGTTGCAACCCCAAAAGTTTGTGGTTTATCTTCTACATTTATAAACCCCGTTTTCTTTAAAATATTGTTGAACGCTTCTCCATAAGGAAATGCAGCGGCACTTTTACTTAAATAGGAGTAAGCTTCACGGTCTTTAGAAAATACCCGCCCAATGAGGGGCAACATATAGCCAGAGTATAATTTATAACCTTGTTTGAACGGAAATCTGGTAGGGACAGAAGTCTCCAAAACTACGAAAATTCCGCCGGGTTTTAGAACCCTTTGAATTTCAGATAATCCTTTTTCTAAATTTTCAAAATTACGAACGCCAAAAGCAACTGTAATTGCATCAAACGAGTTATCTTCAAAAGGTAAGGCTTCAGAGTCTCCCTGTACCATTTCAATCTTATCGGTTAACTGTTTGGCTGCAATTTTCTTTCGGCCTACTTTCAGCATTCCTTCAGAAAGATCCAGGCCAACAATTTTTTCAGCATTAATATCTGCCATTTGTATGGCAAGGTCTCCAGTTCCCGTAGCAATATCTAAAACAGCCTTTGGTTGCTGGGCTTTAACCAGTGCAATTACCTTTTTGCGCCATTTTACATCGGTTCCCATAGAGATTACCCGATTTAGCCCATCGTAATTACCAGATATTTTATCAAACATCTGTTCCACCTGTTTTTTCTTATTAAGACCGGAATCCTGATAAGGAGTAACCTTTTTACTCATAATAACAATTTTGGGTCAAAGATACACGATATGAAATAATTGAGGTTGAAACTTTTAGAATTTGTTGATAGATGCTTTGGTTTTTGGTTTGTCTAAAATACTGTACCTTTGTTCTTCTTTTCAATTTCAAGCTGTTATATGAAGATAATTATTGCCGGAGCAGGTGAAGTCGGCTTTCATTTGGCAAAATTGCTTTCTTTTGAGTCCCAGGATATCACACTTATTGATACCAGCCGGGATAATCTCACTTATGCTGATACGCATTTAGATATTAGAACAATAAAAGGAGATGCAACTTCAATCTCAATTTTAAAAGATGCACAGGTGAAGCATGTAGATATGCTTATAAGCGTAACTTCCAGCGAAGCTACTAATATTACCTGTTGTGTTTTAGCTAAACAATTGGGAGCCAAAAGAACCATAGCCCGTATTTCTAATACCGAATTTCTTGAGAATAAAGAGGAAATTGGTTTTACCAGTTTTGGGATAGATGAATTAATTTCTCCTGAAGCCCTTGCAGCAAGAGAAATTGCTTTGCTCCTGAATCAGTCAGCATTTAATGATAGCTATGAGTTTGAAAATGGCGCTTTAACCATGATAGGTCTTAGCCTGTCCCGAAACGCGCTATTTGTAGGCAAAACGGTAAAAGAAGCCGCTAATATTTTTCCAGATCTTAATTTTGTGCCTATCGCCATTCAGAGGTATGGGACTCAATATACGCTTATTCCGCGTGGAGATACACAATTTAAAGAAGGAGACCAGGTAAATTTTATCACGCTAAAACGCGGGGTAGAAAACCTTTATAAACTTACCGGTAAAACCAAACATTCTATTAAAAATGTAATGATTTTAGGCGGAAGTAAAATTGGTAAAAAAACCGCTAAAGATTTATGCAGAAATAACTTTCACGTTAAACTGGTAGAGAGCGATAAAGAGAAGGCTTACGATCTTGCTGATGAACTTCCCAATGCGCTAATTATTCATGGCGATGGTAGAAACGTAGAGTTACTGGAAGAAGAAAATGTACACGATATGGATGCATTTATCGCCGTTACCGGTAATTCTGAAACCAATATTATGTCTTGCCTGGTTGCGAAATCTAAGAGTGTGAAAAAAACCATCTCTCTGGTAGAGAATATGGATTACTACCAGTTAAGTCATTCTATTGGGATTGATACCTTGATCAATAAAAAGCTTCTTGCCGCCAATAATATTTTTAGATATGTTAGAAAAGGGGAAGTGGTAGCGATGACCAAGATCAATAACATGAATGCTGAACTACTTGAATTTATTGTAAAACCAAATTCGCAGGTTTGTAATAAGAAAATTAAGAATCTGGATTTCCCGCGGTCGGCAATTATTGGAGGAATTATAAGAGATGGCGAAGGGATTATCGCGCTGGGAGATTTTACGATTACCCGGGGAGACCGTATTGTAGTGTGTTGTTTGCCAAGATCTATTAAAAAGGTTGAAAAACTCTTTCTCTAATGCCAAGACTTAATCACCAGATTATCCTGCACGTTATGGGACTGCTGCTTTTATGTAACGGCGGTTTTATGCTTTTGGCAGTTTTAGTGAGCTGGTTTTATGAAGATGGGGTAACAGTACATATTCTGGCAGCCGCTTTTATCACCCTTTTCCTAGGGGTGCTTCTAATGTTTACAACCCGGGGCCACCGTAAAGAAGTAAAAAAACGTGAAGGTTACATAATTGTATCCTTTGGTTGGATTTTTATGGCTCTAAGCGGAACGCTACCCTATGTGTTAAGCGAATCTATTCCTGCGTTTACCGATGCTTTTTTTGAAACCATGTCTGGTTATACCACTACGGGAGCTTCGGTTTTAAATGATATTGAATCTATTCCCAAAGGAATTCTTTTCTGGCGAAGTTTAACCCACTGGATTGGAGGAATGGGAATTATAGTTTTAGCCATTGCAATTCTACCTTTACTGGGAATAGGAGGGATGCAGCTATTTGCTGCTGAAGCTCCAGGCCCAAGTGCCGATAAGTTAAAACCCAGGATTACCGATACCGCCAAGCGTCTTTGGTTAATCTATGTGAGCTATACGGTTGCTGAAACAATTTTGCTAAAAGTAGCAGGAATGAGCTTTTTTGATGCTGTAAATCATTCTTTAAGCACACTTTCTACCGGGGGCTTTTCAACCAAAAATATTAGCGTGGCCTATTGGAATGACAGGCCAATTATTCAATACATCATCATGCTCTTTATGTTTTTGGCGGGGAGCAATTTTGTTTTAAGCTATTATAGTTTTAAAGGCAGGGTTCAAAAAGTTTTGCATGACGATGAGTTTAAATGGTATTTCTATTTTATAGGTATTTTTACAGTAGTGGCTTCGGCATTTATTTATTTTGAAGCCGATGTAGCTCTGTCTCAAATAGATCATCCTATGGTTTGGGGAGAAGCCGAGAGTGCTTTTAGACATGCGCTTTTTCAGGTTTTAGCTATTATAACCACCACCGGTTTTGTTTCAGCCGATTATACTATGTGGACACCATTTCTTACTATTCTCTTTTTTGGGATGTTCTTTTTGGGAGGTTCTGCAGGGTCTACCGCCGGTGGAGTAAAGGTAATGAGGCATATAATAATGATAAGAAATGGTGGGATTGAATTTAAACGTGCGTTACATCCCAACGCAATTCTTCCGGTGCGATTTAACGGAAAATCTATTGGAAAAGGAGTAACTTTTAATATACTTGGTTTCTTTATCCTTTATATGCTATCCTTTATTATCGGTTCTGTAGTTTTAGGAGGATTAGGGCTCGATTTTGAAACAGCTATTGGAGGCGCGGCTTCTTCCCTGGGGAATATTGGCCCTGCTTTTGGCGCACTTGGCCCGGTAAATAATTTTGATATTCTTCCGCCGATTGGTAAATGGTGGTGCGCATTTTTAATGCTAATAGGAAGGTTAGAACTATTTACCGTCCTTATTTTGTTAACTCCTTTCTTCTGGAGAAATAGGTAGCTGAAATTTCTAAAGATTCAGAATAAAAAAATCCTGATGGGTTTTATCCGCATCAGGATTGTAATATGTTCTTCAAATGAAATTATGCTTCAGAAAGTACTGATTTAATTCGTTTCATTGCTTCTTCAATTTGAGATTCACTTGCCGCGTAAGATATTCTAATACAATCAGGATTCCCAAAAGCATCTCCGGTTACGGTGGCTACAAGGGCTTCTTCCAGTAAAAACATGGAGAAATCTGTAGCATTTTCAATCTTATGACCTTTAATTGTTTTTCCGAAGAAATGAGAAACATTTGGGAAAACGTAAAAAGCGCCTTCGGGCTCTGTAGTCACAAAACCTTCAATTCCGTTTAAAAGATCTATAATAAGTTTTCTCCTTGATTTAAAGGTGTCTACCATATAGCTAATCTTGCTCACGGGAGCTTCCAAAGCTGTAATTACTGCGCGTTGGGCAATACAGTTAGCACCACTGGTAATTTGACCCTGCATTTTATTGGTAGCACGGGCAATCCACGCGGGTGCACCTATATAACCAATTCTCCAACCGGTCATTGCAAATGCTTTAGAAACACCGTTTACAGTAACTACACGATCGTACATATCTTCAAACTGGGCAATAGAAGCGTGCCCCCCTACAAAATTAATATGTTCGTAAATTTCATCACTTACAATAACAATATCGGGATATTTTTTAAGCACATCGGCAAGACCTCTTAGTTCTTCTTTGCTGTAAACCATTCCGCTGGGATTGCAGGGAGAGCTGTACCAAATCATTTTTGTTTTTGGAGTAATTGCAGCTTCAAGTTGCTCGGGAGTCATTTTAAAATCGGTTTCAACCGAAGTTGGAACTTCTACCGGTACACCTTCAGCAAGTTTTACTATTTCAGCATAGCTCACCCAGTAAGGACAGGGTAAAATAACTTCATCTCCCGGGTTTAATAAAACCATTGCTACATTTGCCAAAGATTGTTTGGCACCTGTAGAAACTACAATTTGAGAACGCTCGTAAGTAAGATCGTTGTCTCGCTTAAACTTTTTGATTATGGCATCTTTCAATTCCACATAACCGTCTACTGGCGTATAAGAATTGTAATTGTCGTTAATTGCCTGAATTGCGGCTTCTTTAATAAAATCTGGGGTATTAAAATCTGGTTCTCCCAGGCTTAACCCAATAATGTCTTTCCCTTCTGCTCTAAGTTCACGCGCTTTTGCAGCCATAGCCAAAGTTTGGGAAGTTGCTAAGTTGTTAATTCGGTTGGATAATTGTTCTTGCATTCTTTAATTGGTTACTAATTAATTACTCACTTAGTGAGACCGGAAAAGGTTCACATTGGAATACGAATTTACTTTTCTAATCTCAATCTTAAGAACCAGGCCCTTAAGAAAATTTACGAAATTGCAGGTTTCGCACCCATTTGTTTTAAATGTTTAAAATGGGCAATTATTGCTGCGCGTGTGGTTTTATATTCGTGGTAAGGAAGATTGCATTCTGCAGCAGTTTCCTTTACTATTTTAGCGATGTTAGTATAATGAATATGACTAATATTCGGAAAAATATGGTGTTCTACCTGGTGGTTTAATCCGCCGGTAAACCAGTTTACAATTCTGTTTTTAGTTGAAAAATTAACCGTAGTAAACAGCTGGTGAATGGCCCAGGTGTTTTTCATAGAGCCGGTTTCGTCTGGTAAAGGCATTTCGGTTTCTTTAACCACGTGGGCTAATTGAAACACAATACTAAGAATTAATCCTGCCGTATAATGCATTACGAAAAAGCCTATTAATATTTTCCACCAGGCAATTGATAAAATAAGCATTGGAATTACGATCCAAATAGAAACATAAATAAGTTTTGTGATCGCGATAATGCTCCACTGCGTTACCGGATTTGGCATTTTTCCGTAAGAAAGTTTTCGCTTTAGATAATTTTTAGTCTGTTTAAAATCTGTGGTTAAAGCCCAGTTGAAAGTTAAAAGCCCATATAAAAATACAGAATAATAATGCTGAAAACGGTGAAAACTGTACCATTTAGCGTGTTCAGAAAACCTAATAATTCTTCCGGCATCTAAATCTTCGTCGTGGCCGTGAATATTGGTGTAAGTATGGTGTAAAACATTGTGTTGTACCTGCCAGTTATAAACATTGCCGGCAAGCACGTAAATTGTGCCACCCATAAATTTATTTACCCATTTTTTTGATGAATAGGAGCCGTGGTTACCATCGTGCATAATATTCATTCCTACTCCTGCCATTCCGGCGCCCATTACTACGGTAAGGAGCAGCATCCACCACTGTGAAATATCAAGCGTGAGAATTAAAAAGTATGGGGTTAAAAACAAAGAAAACATAACTACTGCCTTTAAATGCAGTTTCCAGTTTCCTGTTTTTTTAATGTTATTATCCTTAAAGTAACTGTTTACTCTTTTATTAAGGATTCTAAAGAATTTTGTGGAATCCTTTCGAGAGAATTTAATATGATTTTGAACGTTTTCCATGTAATTTTTGTAAGCGGTAAAGGTAAAATATTTAAATAGTTAATCTATAATCTATACCGTATTAATATAGGCTGCAAATTCAGCACCAAATTATGTATTTTTGCGGAAATTGTGAAAACTTTGGATTTAATAAAAAAATACTTCCCCGATTTAACCGATGACCAAACTGCGAAATTTGCGCAAATGGAATCGCTTTATAAAGACTGGAACCTTAAAATTAACGTGGTCTCGCGTAAGGATATAGATGAAATTTATCTCAGGCATGTTTTACACTCTCTGGGAATTGCAAAAATTCAGCAATTTAATCCGGAAGCAAATATTTTAGATGTAGGCACAGGCGGCGGATTTCCAGGAATTCCGTTGGCTATATTATTTCCGGAAACCAATTTCCATTTAGTAGATTCTATAGGAAAAAAGATGAAAGTAGTAAACGAAGTTGTAGAAGGCTTACAACTTACCAATGTGAAAACTACTAACGCCAGGGTAGAGGAGATTTCAGGAAACTACGATTTTATAGTAAGCAGGGCAGTGGCAGCGATGCCTACTTTTGTGCATTGGACTAAAGGAAAAATTGCGAAGAAAAGTCAGCACGAACTCAAAAACGGAATACTTTACCTTAAAGGCGGAGATCTCACCGTAGAACTTCGCGATTATCCGAAGGCGAGAATTTATGAACTCCGTGATTATTTTGAGGAAGAATTCTACGACACTAAAAAAGTGGTTTATCTTCCTTTAAAGTATAAACCTTAGTCTTTTCTAATAATTATCTTTTTAGCGTAATCGCCTGCACTCGTGTAAATCTTTACAATATAAACTCCCGAGCTTAAAGATTTTTTCTGCGGAATATGGATCTCTTTAATATCTGGTATTCCAAAGTGTTGATCTACTAATTGACCTGTGATATTATATATATTGATATGTTCAATTTCATGAAGTTCGGGATTGCTAATCACAAATTCTCTTTCATCCATTGAATAGAAGTAGTCAATAGGCCCTTCGCCGGGTTCTTTATCTTCCCTGGTTGAGGTTACATCCTGAAAAACAATTTCATATAAATCCTGGTATTCCCCTGCAGGTAAAGTAGCTTTATAAGCCTCTTTCCGTAAATCATGATAGGTGCTATCGCTATTATCCCGTAAATAAATTTCGGTGATTTCCGGTAGGTTTTCAAGCTCTCCAATTTCTATAATGAATTCTTTTTCTTCGGCAATCTTAAAGCCTAAAGGCAGCACCTGGTCTAAATTAAAGTGGGGCACACCCTGTATAACATATTTTCCTTCCCCTACGACCCAATACATATCTTCAGGGCCTCTATCTATTAATGGGGCATCAAAGCCAAGATCAAAGCCCTGACTGGTTCTGGCGTCTGCGCCAACAAGAAGTTCCCGGTGATAACCGGTAGGAGAACGGAACAACAACCTTATTTTATATCGTCCATCCTCGCTTTTTCCTTCTGTCTCCTGCTTAGATTTTGAATTGTCCCGAGCTTGTAGAAAAAATGAAATTTCTTGGCTCTGTTCTGTCTCGTAATAACGTTGACTGTTTTTAAAGATAATATTTCCCGTATCAAAACTACCAAAACCTCCTGCTTGAGGGTCTTGTGTAGTATTTACGAAAAATCCTTGAGCTACAGGGATATAGGCGCCAGGACGTTTGTTGCTTTCATCACCCGAAGCATTTATCCTGGAATCGGTAGAAACGGCAGGAACTCCATCTATTAAATTGCGTACGGCGTAGCCGCCAACATACTGTGCCAGGTAATGGGTTTTACCGGCAAAATGATCCCAGAAATAGACAGCTCCATTTAAAAGGTTTTTATCGTTACGGCCTTCACCATCCCTAATATTGTCTAAGATAAATTCTTCTACACTTATGGCAGATGGATAAGGATTACCCAGTAGGTAATTTTGTCCCGATCTAATTTCGCTAACTTCTATTATTCCATTATTTGGAAAACCATTGAAAGTATAATTTTGAAGTTTTCCTTCAGTAATATCTATATTTTCGGTTCCTTTCATGGTATAGCCTTCGCCTGGTTTTAAAGCGGTGTAGCTACCAATTTGTTCCCACTGGCTATATTCATTGGCTGCCCTGGCTCTAAAAGCATTAATCCAGTAATCACTTATTTTAATAGGATTGGCTTTTGGTCCATCAGCATGAGTGTGTGGCCATTTAAAGTTGATATTCTGAAATTTATTTGTTCCCAGGTTAGAACCATCTTTCATAACCTGGTTTACTTTATAAGTAGTATTTGTAGGATCTGAAATTACCGGGGAACTCCAGTAATTATAATTAAAACTACTTGCAGTACCTTGTTGATCGCGCTCCAGGTTTCCGGAACCACTAATCTGGCTGTTTTCGGGTTGTACTAATTGTGATTCGCCATTAAGATCTATATGGCCGTTTAGTTCGAGGTAACGACTAATATATAATTCATTGCCCGAAGTATGGTTGGTGCCATTCATAATTAAAGAACCTCCATCATCTAAAAGCCCTAATAAAGTTATACTATTTGAATTATCAGTAGTTGGGGCATTGGTTAAGGTCTTGCCATCTAACCTGGCAATATTCCAGTTAATTCGCTCACCATTTACACCGGCGCTGTTTGGAGTATCCCATACCTGGGGTTGTTTCCACGAATTGATGTTCCACCAGTCACCACCGGTTGCAATATATGGTAGGGGCGCTGTATTCTGCTGTGTACTTTGGATATTTTTTAATCGGCCGTCAATACCATTTGGTATTTTGTTTTTGGTAATACCGTTGGTAGCTTCAGAGGTTATAAGCCTGTAATATCCTTTTAGAGTTTCCCACTTTAAATTATTTGGAACATCTAAAGGTATTATTTCACCTCTAACATTCGTATTATTCTTGATTCGTTGGTTCATCATGAATTTAAGCTGCTCCAGATTTAAAGAAGTATTCCAAATTCTAACTTCTTCAATCCAACCGTGGAAAAAGTGAGAGGGAAGAGGTTTTAAAGTATTATCATTCATAGCTCCAATTAGAAACCTATTATCAATACTGCTGGGTATGCCGGGAGCACTTTCACCAGTTTTAATACCATCAATATATATTCCGGCATCATTTCCACCCTGAATTACCGCAATGTGATACCAGCGGTCTGAATCAATTTGGTGAGTTGATGAAATAACTTCATTATTCCATCTAAATTTAGGGGTGTTATTTTCAATAATTAAATCATATCCTCCCGTACTAAGATTGGCATTATCCCTTTTAGAAAGTATAGTTTTTATTGAAGTGGTAGCGTTTTGATCTTGTTTTACCCAGGCTTCTAAGGTAAATCCTGAGGTAAGATTAAGATTATTTCCAAAATCTATATAATCATCAACTCCGTCAAAATCTATAGTGCTGCAGTTACTGAAAATTATTTTAACTCTATCTTTACTTCCACAGGGGATAGTCCATTCCAGGGTATAGGTTCCAGTTGTTGTAATGGTAAGAAGACTTTCTGGATTGTTTGGATCTGAAATTACCGCTCCCGTGGGGCCATTAATAATTCGCCAGGTTCCAAATTCTTCCTCTTGCGTTCTGGGATTCGTGTAGCCTTCAAAAACAGCCCCTAATTTTACCTGATTTACACCACATTCTAAAGTCTTGTCTTCTCCTGCATTGGCAATTAATTCCTCAGGTTGGGCAATAGTTACTTCAGTGCTAAATTCACAACCATTGGCATCAACCACGTTTACTGCATAAGTGCCAGCAGAAAGATTATTAGCGGTACCTGTAGTTTCTGTTGAAGTTTGACTAATATGATCCCAAACTATAGTGTATGGAGCTGTGCCGCCAGAAGCTTTTACCGTCGCAGTAGCATTACTTCCTCCAAAACATACTAAGGGTGTCTGGTCTATTTCTTCCAGTAAAAGTGCATTTTCGGGTTGGGTAATGATAATATTATTTACAGTATAAGTTTCATTATCGTCATGAACCATTGCTTTGTAAGTTCCGGCCGGTAGATTTTGGAAAATTCGGGTGTCTTTAGGACCATAAATTTCGCCGGTTAGCGTATTTTGTAATTCGTAATGGTAGGTGCCAACACCGCCGGTTGGTATGATTTCTATTGATCCTTTTTCATCTCCATAACAAAAATTCTTAATTTTTTCTATTCTTGCCGATAAAGGAAAGTGAATTTCATCGTTTTCGTTAGTTGATACGCACATTCTTTGGCGAACATCCCCACATTTTTTATTAGCATTATTGGTCCAATCCATATAAAAACTTTCCAGAGTAATAGCATTTCCACAAGACCAATTTTCTATTTCTCCAATTCTGAAAAGTGAGGGTATTTTATCATTCCCTATATCTATACAACCAGTAATTCTTTCTTCAGAAATAAATTCTCCACCCTGTGATATTGAATAAATAAATTCAATTGAGGGATTATATGCATTCGCATTTTTTTCTATACGAAGATATATATAGCGCTTTCCACTGTAACTTGCACATTCGGCACCCGTAAGTGGGCTGCCGTCCTCTTTCCCGATATAAAATGTATCTAATTCGAAATCTAAATTCTCCGTTTGTCCACAGGGTTCAAAACATTCACCTACGTAATGGTTAAATACTTCAGTGTATTCATTCCCAACTGAATCTGTAACTGTCAGAGAAACAGGATAGACTGCACTTTCTAAATAATTAACTACGTGTACTCCGGGACCTTCAGTTTGATTGTTGGTATCACTAAATTCTGCAGTTTCACCTCCAAAATCCCATTTATAGGTATAAGGTGCAATTCCTCCCTGAACAGAATCGAGTTGAAAAGTTGAAGTTCTTAATCCGCCTTCATCACTTAAACATTTGGAAGTTGGAATCATACTAGCTTCCAGCGGGTCTATTATGGTAATCGTTTCTTCATCGGTACATCCATTGGCATCAGTTACTACCACGCTATACGTTCCGGCAGCCAGGTTACTTGCCGTTTGCCCTGTTTGCCCATCAGACCATAGAAATTCGAAATTAGCTGTTCCGCCTTCAATAATTGCAGTAGCAGTTCCGGTAGCAGAACCAAAAGTATTAGTTTCAGTATCAACAATATTTGTAATTACTAATTCTTCTGGCGGGTAGACTGTAATAGTTTCTTCAATAGAACATCCATTTTCATCGGTAATTGTTAATGAAAGATTATTGGAAGAAGCTGTATTGTTTACATTACTAATCGTAGCCCCAGTCTGTCCATTACTCCAGTTGTAAGTTAATTGCCCCGTTCCTCCATGAGCTTCAACAGTAATTGAAGCGTTATTTTCTTCAAAACATCCTTTGTTGATACTGATACTGGTTATTTCAATAAAACTATCTGGCTCAGTAATGGTAAAGTCTTTGGTTGCAGAACATCCATTTACATCTGTAGCTGTAACCGAATAGGTACCCGGGCTTAATCCATCTTTTACTGCCCCATTTCCTAATTCTCCCCAATCATAAGTAATTTCTCCAACTCCACCGGTAACAATGGCCTGTGCTTCGCCCGATGCAAACCCATTACATAAAATATCATCAACCTGAACATTTACTTCTATTTGGTTGATAGTAATATTTTGTTCTATACTCGCTGAATTTCCTGAAGCATCAGTAAAAGTCCATATAATTGAACCGGTTTCAGTAAAAGTGGTAGATCTGTTAGCTTCAGCGGTAATATCACCTCCACAATTATCAATTGCAACAGGAGTTTCCACAATATATTCACAACCCCAGGTAATGTCATACAAGGTGGGTAAAACTGGTTTTATCTTATCTTCTACAGTTACTATAGCTGTATTTGAAGCCGTATTATTATGAATATCGGTCACCGAAAGAGTGACAGTATTCTCACCAATATCAATACAATCAAATGTGGAAATATCCACGACAGATGATTCTATTCCGCAGGCATCAGTAGAACCATTGTCTATTTGATCTGCAGTGATACTTGCAGTACCGTTTTCATCAAGTTGAACGGTGATATTTTGTGTGATTACCTGAGGCGTAATATTATCTTCAATGGTGATGGTGGCATTTTTTGTTGCCGTATTATTATTGTTGTCGGTTACCGAAAGAGTGACAAGATTCGCGCCGATATCAGTACAATCAAATGTGGAAATATCCAGTGAAGTTGATTCTATTCCGCAGGCATCAGTAGAACCATTGTCAATTTGATCTGCGGTTATACTGGCAGCGCCGTTTTCATCAAGTTGAACGGTGATATTTTGTGTGATTACCTGAGGAGTAATTTTATCTTCAACGGTAACGGTGGCATTTTTTGTTGCCGTATTATTATTGTTATCGGTCACCGAAAGAGTAACGGTATTCGCACCAATATCAGTACAATCAAATGTGGAAATATCCAGTGAAGTTGATTGAATTCCGCAGGCATCAGTAGAGCCATTGTCTATTTGATCTGCGGTTATAATCGCAGTACCGTTTTCATCCAATTGAACGGTGATATTCTGCGAGATAACATTCGGAGCAATATTGTCCTTTACTGTAACGATAGCATCTTTTGTAGCGGTATTTCCGTTTATATCAGTTACGCTTAGGCTTACCGTATTATCTCCAACATCAGTACAGCTAAAATTTGTTTTACTTATGGCGATTTGATCAATTCCGCAGTTATCTGAAGAACCATTATCAATATCACTCGCCTGAATTGAAACAGAACCGTTCGAATCTAATTCAACTTCAATATTTCTCAAATTAACGGTAGGAGCTTCCAGGTCTTCAAATTCGACGGTAAAACTGGCATTAGCTGTATCTTCATTACTATCGGTTACCGTTACAGTGTAATTTCCGGGAGCAAGACCGGAGATTCTCTGGTTAGTACTCGAAAAATTATTCGGTCCACTCCAGGAATACGAATAGGGAGAAACTCCGCCGGAAACATCAATATTTAATGCGCCGTCCTGGGCATCGCTACAATTTGCGGGAGTATTTTCGCTTAAAGTAATAGAGGGAGCAAGCTCTAATAAAAAGCCGACGAAAAATAAATTCTTTTGTTGTTTTTCTTTTAAACCAGGCTTCTCGGGCCCATATGTAATATTAGCCAATAGCGTATTTCCGGAGAGTAGGAACCAACCAGAAATTAGTGCTATAAAAAAAAACCGGGGAGTAATTTTACCCATAGGCGACTGTATTATTACAGAGGATAAAATTACATATAATAAATCTATTTTAACAGGATTTTAAGCCAAAATTACAGATATAAAACCTTTAATATCAGACAAAAGACCATTTGGAAGAATAAATAATATCTAAATGTAGGAAAAATCTTTCTCTTTTAAATAATTTTCAATCTATAGCTATTAATTAATTTCTGAAATTTGATTTTAGTAGTAAGTAGATTGGCTACTACCTTCAATAAAAAAAGCTCTCAGAGAGTAACGTCTTTAGAGCTCAATTTTTGTTCTTTTAAGTGGGAAATGATTAATTAAATCAGATTTAGGATAAAAAATAGCGTCTAAAAACCGATAAGTAATTTAGGATTACTCTATGAGAAAAAAGTAGTTCAGGAATATATTAATAAGAAATTTAGTCTTTTCTAATAATTACTTTTTTGGCATAATCTCCTGCATTAGTAAAGATTTTTACGATATAAACGGCGGTGCTTAAGGATTTTTTCTGCGGAATATAAATTTCTTTAATGTCTGGTATTCCAAAATGCTGATCTACCAATTGGCCTGCAATATTGTAAATATTTATATGCTCAATTTTATGAATTTCAGGGTTGTTAATTACAAATTCCCTGTTCTCCATGGAATAATAAAAATCTACAGGTCCTTCCCCGGGTTCTTTATCTTTTCGAGTGCTGGTTAAATCCTGGAAAACAATTTCATATAAATCTTTATATTCTCCTGCAGGTAAAGTAGCTTTAAAAGCTTCCTTTCGTAAATCGTGATACGTACTGTCACTATTGTTACGCAAATAGATTTCTATAATATCTGGAAGGTTAGGTAATTCACTAATTTCTATACTGAACTCTTTTTCTTCGGCAATTTTAATACCCAAAGGTAACCTTTGGTCAAGGTTGAAATGAGGTACACCCTGGATTACATAATTGCCTTCCCCAACTACCCAATACATATCTTCTTTGCCTTTATCTATTAAAGGGGCATCAAAACCGAGATCGAAGCCCTGGCTGGTTCTGGCATCTGCGCCCACCAAAATTTCCCGGTGATAGCCGGTAGGAGAATGAAACTTTAGTCTTATTTTATAACGGCTATCTGCACTTTTTTCATCAGTATTTTTACTGGTTTTAGTATTATCGAGTGGTTTTAGAAAGAAAGAAGAACTTTGCCCTCGCTCCATTACAAAAGCACGTTGGCTATTTTTAAAAACAATATTTCCCGACCCAAAGTCATCAATATCTTCAGCCTGGGTATCCAGGGTAGTGTTTACAAAAAATCCCTGGCCTACTGGAATATATGGTCCGGCCTTTTTGGTGCTTTGAGCGCCGGAAGCATTAATCCTGGAATCGTTGGAAATAGCCGCAACTCCATCTATTAAATTTCTTACAGCGTAGCCGCCCACGTACTGTGACAGGTAATGGGTGTGGCCCCCAAAATGATCCCAGAAATAAACGGCTCCATTTAAAAGATTTTTTTCATTACGCCCTCCGCTATCTTTAATATTATCCAATATAAATTCTTCTACACTAATCGCAGAGGGATAAGGATTCCCAATTAGATAATTTTGTCCCTGCTGAATTTCGCTAACTTCAATAGTTCCATTATTCGGAAAACCACTAAAAGTATAATTTTGCATATCAATTATTCTTGCATCTCCCGTTGTCCCTTTCATAGTATAGCCTTCGCCGGGTTTTAAAGCGGTATAGCTTCCAATTTGTTCCCATTGGCTATATTCGTTGGCTTTCCTGGCTCTAAAGGCATTAATCCAATAATCACTTATTTTAATGGGGTCTGGACTTGCTTTTGGACCATCGGCGTGGGTATGCGACCATTTAAAATTGATACTTTGGAAGTCTTTTGTGCCCACGGTAGACCCGTCTTTCATCACCTGGTTAACTTTATAGTTTTGGCTATTAGAAGTTGGTAAAACAGGAGAACTCCAGTAATTATAATTATAGCTACTTGCGGTACCTTGTTGATCCCGTTCCAGGCCGCCGGAACCACTAATTTCACTGCCTTCTGTTTGTATTAATTGAGATTCACCATTAAGGTCAATATAACCGTTTAGCTCCAGATAATGGGTAATAGTTAATGCATTTCCGGTTCCGAACCCGGTTTGGCTTCCCCCCATATTATTTTCACCTTTCATATTGAGCGTTCCATTTTCAGAAATTAAACCCAGTAGGCTTATATTATTTTGGTTATTTTGAGTAGCCGGGTTTTCTATATCTTCAGAAAGCTTTACGATATTCCAGGTTATTCTGCTATTATCAATCCCCTGACTGCTGGGTGGATCCCAGACATCTCTTTTAGTTATATTTTTACCATCTATTTGTGTAGGTAAGTCCCAGGTTGTCTCCTTAAACCATTCTTGTCCACTGGTGTAAAGGATATATGGAACCGGAGCGGTGTTTTCCTGCATTTCCTGGATGTTTTTCAATAATCCATGGGCTGATTCACCTACACTACCAAGGTTATCGGTAAATCCATCGCTAATAAGATCACTCTGTGCAAGAAGCTGATAATAACCTACTAAATTGGTCCATAGAACATTTTCCGGGGCGTTTGGTAAGTTTAAATTATTTCCGAGTACAGTACCACTTACGTTTGCACCATCTTTTTCAAGACGTTGATTCATAAAGAATCTTATTTGTTCGATTGAGATTGCTGTATTCCAAAGTCTAACTTCTTCAATATAACCTTCAAAGTGATCTTTACTTTCTATAGTTTTATCTGGGGTAAAAGCAGCACCAATAAGCGCAGGGGTCTCGGTTGCTCCTATTGATTGAGGAATATTTGTAGTATTTGTTTGAATTTCAATTCCATCAACATACAATTTAAGAGCTGAACCCTGATTATAAACCGCAGCAATATGATACCAACGATTTGTATTTATTTTTTTTACTGAAACTACACTCTTATTATTAACCCGGAATGTTGGGGAACCATTATTAAGAAAAAGATCATAGCCTTCATTCATACTGTCTGCAGATCTTTTAGACAAAATAGTTTTTGTGCCTGAAATTGAATGTGGTTTTACCCAGGCTTCAATAGAAAAACTCGAATTAATATTATAGTGGTCTCCTAAATCTACAAAATCGTCAATTCCATCAAAATTTAACTGACTACAGGAAGGAGGGAAGGTGATCTCAATTTCATCGGTCACACTACAACTTTCATTTGCAACAGAAGAAACACTCCAGGTAAGCGTATATGTTTGTCCCGGTTGACCTGTAAAACTGGTGTTTGGATTATTAGGATCTCCAAGTAATGCAGTCTCTCCATTATTATAAGACCAGGAGCCCGCGCCTATTTCAGGATCTATAGGAGAAGCAGCTAGCCAAAGTGTTTTTATACCACATTCGGAAATCTCAGGAATTTCCCCAGCGTTTATTTCAGGAGGAGTAAGGGTTGTGAAGGTTTTAACTTCAGCAGCGCAATTCTCGCTGGAACTTACCAGGAAGGTATATCCTTTTCCGCCTTGCAGTCCTGAAATTATAAAGCGTTCTGTCGCTATATCATAATTTATCTGTTCCTGCCCTAAATTAATTTGATTTCCTTCAGCATCTAGTATGTCAAGTATGTAAGGAATATTTTCAGGATCAATCGTTTCCTCAGCAAAAAGTCCTCCGCTTACAGGTATGGAAACTACAGCGCCAAAATCATCAAAACAGGATGCTTCTTCCAATTCAATCGGAGCTCCTACAATCAATTCTTCAGGTTGCTGAATTGTAATCGTGTCTGTTCTTACTGTACATCCTTTAGCATCGGTTACATCGGCATAATAATCTCCAGCTATCAGGTTTTCTGCAATTCTTCCTGTTTGTCCATCACTCCAGAGAAATGTAAATGGAGCTGTGCCGGTATTTTCAATTATATTGATTTCTATTTCACCATTATCTCCTTCAAAACAGCTTGCATCTTGCGAAATGAGTTCCAATTCCGGACTAATATTGAAAATAATATTTATAGTATCACTTACAATTTCACAAACCGCCCCGGGGTCTTCATTAGAAGTTAATATTAATTCTATTTCGCCCGAAGCAATTTCTTCTTCATTTGGATTATAAGTAGTCTTGACTATGTTAGGATCTGTAAATCTGGAATTATCTCCCGCTGCCGTGCTCCAGAAACCTGAATTTATGCTTGGATGCGTTATTGAAGCAGAAGAAAGATCTATAATCGGTTCGTTGGAGCAAATTTCCATATCCTCGCCGGCAAAAACCACGGCTTTTTCAACTACTTCTACCGTAGTAGTTTTAGATTCTAAATTACAGCCATAGAAATCGGTGATTTGTAAAGAATATTCCCCTGCCATTTCAGCTGTAGCGTTCGGGATCTGAATTGTATCTGCCGCTACACGCTCACTTTCTTCATTTATAGTTTTTGATCTAGTGAATCCGTTTGGTCCCGTCCAGTTAAATGTTATAGGAAACCTACCGCCATCCAGGTTTGCTGCCAATTCTATAGTTTCATCTTCACAAATGGGGCCATTATTTTCAGGGATAAATTCGAAATCAAAAGATCTAAAGGCTGAAAATGAAATATCATCTATTCCAAAGTCGTTGCCATCTCTTACTGGATTTTCATTAACAATTTTGAGTACAACTTGAGTATTAGAACCAGAATTCCATACCTGGGGGTTATAAAATTGAATCCATTCACCTCGAGCTAAACCAGTAAGATCCCCCAAATTACTTTCAGCTAGGGGGGTGTTTTGTCCAGGTAATGTTATAATTAATCTTAACCTTGCTTCTTCTCGGGCAACTAAGTTGGAAGTCCAGGCACTAAAATAATAGTCTGTGTCAGTAGAAATGGCTATAGGATCTGTTTGCCACACTACGCTACCTTGGCTTGGATCTCCATTTACGATCATGAAATTCCCGGAACCCCCATGTCCATAACCGTAGAAATCGTTGTGATAATCCCTGGCATTATCATCAACAGCATAATCTCCTTCGGGGTATAAATCCCCACCCGGAGGAACATACCTATAAACTGTATTAAAGCCGGTATTTCCATCTTCAAAATCTCCATTTGTAACTAAATTCTCACTTGGAGTTAGAGATGTGGAGGCTTCGCAGCCATCCCTGGTAACGTATAAAGTGTAAGTCTGGGCTAAACTAATATCTATGGAGGAATTATGGGATATTGTTTCACCTCCAGATTCCCACCTGTAGCTGTCATAATTCTGATCAGCAGACAGTCTTATTTTATTTGATTGTTCGAACACACAATAATCAGCTACGATTGTTGGTTGTAAGGGTTCTTTTATAATTACTTTTACAGAATTACTCCCTTGATTACAAATATTTTCATTTTCAATATCGTAAGTGTAAGTAGCAGTGAAAACTGTAGTTTCACTCAGCTGACCAATATCTTCAGGGAGTAAATTTGGTTTACCTTCAATAAGCCATTGGGGATCATCAGAACGTGTCCAGTGAACAGAAGAACTAGTTGCTGATTCACTCGTAATATTTAAATTGTCAATCGCCCAATAATCTCTGTAATCTCCACCGCCATTATAACGAAATCTCAGTATTAGATTTTCATGCCCCGAGGGGAGAGCGAATTCCCCTGAAGAAGTGAAGTTTCCTGGAGAACCTTGTGGATTATTATAACTATGATTCTGTTCAATACGCTGCCAGTTACCTCCACCATTTATAGAGTATTCTATAAAACCTCTACCATTGGAATTTCTAAAATAGTGATCAAAGGTTAATCGGACGTTACTTTGGCCCACTGTGTTAATAGCTGGGCTAGAGATCCAACGGTTGTTAATATTATTGGTTGCGTCTAATAACAAGAATCTGTTGCCATTTCGTGTGTTAAAAAATTGACGGTTGAAACAATACCTATTGCCCCAGAAAACAAAACAATCCTCATAAGCCAATGAACCATTTGAACCTCTCATCCAATTTGAGCCTGACCATCCTTGCAATCCATTTTCGTAGCTATAATTTAAAGATATAGGCTCAGCCGTTTCCTGATTTAATGTAGAACTGGAATATAATTTTATATCATTAATTTCAGAAGGGCTTGAAGGGGAACAGATTTCTATTTCCTGTACAGCATCATTTTCGGATTGATTTGACATAGAAACCCCAGCCTCAACTTTTGGAGCAGGTTTTACATCGATAAAGACACTTTCCGTTTTGGGGTTACAATTTCCGTAAGCGAAATTATATACGAATTCAACTCTATTTATTCTATTTTCAGTGGAGTTGGTTAAGGTTGTGCTAATTACACCTTGACCAGAAGACCGTGAAGCGCTTATACCACTTTTTGGTACCATTTCCCAAGAAATTGAAGAGTTGGAAATATTTAAACTGTTATTGGTGGTAAACTCCTGACCGCTGCAGACTTCAAAGCTTTTATCACCTAATAAATTAGGAGTGGGACTTACAGGGACTTCAAGAATAATAGGATTTTCTTCTCCTATAACACAACCATTCTCTGCCTCAATTATAACTTCATATTCTACGGTAATAGTTACCTCAGAATTGTTAGTCAATATATCTTCAATATTTCCTTCGCCGCTTTCAGTTCCATTAATTCCTTCTCTTTCTCTTCGAACCCAATAATAATTTTTAACAGGAATATTACTATCAAATTCATAAGAAAATGCAGCATCAGAACATATTTCATTAATTGCAGTTGAACTTATTAGTTCAGGAGTAATCTGGCTAATAATAACCTCTTCTATGGTTGAACAGCTCTGTGTACTCTCACCTTTAATATAATAAGTGCCCAAACTAACTTCAGTGGGATTACTTATTTCTATGGTAGCTTCCGCATCTTCCCAGTAGGTATAATTTAAGGAGTTATTGGTTTTAATTGCAGTATCTGTAAGGTCAACTGCTGATACACACTCAGGTAGGTTTATTTCAAACTCCGGCGTTGGGTTTACCGTAATTACAACCGGAATTGTTGATCCTGTACATCCTTCTGCTTCGGGGCTAATTCTGTAAGTAACATTTTGGGGCTGGGAAGTATTATTAGTAAGTTCATGTTCAATTGTTCCTTCTCCGGCTAAACTTCCATTTATTGCGCCTTCAATACCTGCCGGGGCATCAACCGTCCAGGTAAAACCTGTGTTGGCTACAGCACTTGCCAATGAAATATCTGTTATTTCTCCTGAACAAATTTGATTGGTAAATGAAGCATCTACCACCGGACTAGGTTTTACAGTTACAGCAATTTCAACCGGCTCTCCGATGCATCCGTTAGCCTTTGGAGTAATGGTGAGAGTAGTATTTCGTGGAATATTTGAATTATTTACCGGGGTAAAAACAGGAATCTCTGTAACGTTGGTTCGGTTGGAAAGTCCTATAGTAGAACCTCCTGAAATATCATAAGTAATACCTGTAACATTACCCAATAAAGGTATTGCTTCAGTGGGCGCAGCGTTACATAGTTCAGGGATTACAGGCGTTTCTAATTCAGGTTTTGGTTTAACTTCTATAGTAAAAGTTTGTATTTCGCCAACACAGTTATTGGCCGATGGTACTATTGAAATAGTCGCTATTTGCAGCTCGTCGGTATTATTATTTGCTGTAAATGGGTTGATATTCCCGGTGCCCGAAGCACCAAGACCTATATTTGGATTATCGTTAGTCCATTCCACGGTACTTCCCGTTACCGAAAAACCGGAAAGATCGATAGTATTAACTGTCTCGCCCTCACAAATTTCAATATCGTTGGGTGTAGTAACAGAGGGAGTAGGGTTAATTGTAATAAAAAAATAATTTTCTTCTCCTTCACAATTTCCCCCAAATGGAATTACAGTGAATTTTACTTCTATTGGACTACTAGTATTATTAATTGCTGAAAATTCAGGAATATTGCCATTTCCGCTTGAAGCCAGGCCAATATTTGCATTAATATCGGTGTCGTAGAACCATTCGTATTTTTTATTTGCTAAGTCATTTCCGGTAAAAATTACGCCGGGAACTTCTTCTGTATTACAATATTCGTTGCCATCAATTTCCGGAATTTCCACAGTAGGTTCAGGGATAGAAATTAATTGTTCCGCAGTTACAAAATTCTCTGCTGAATCAGTAAAAGTCCAGGTTATAGTATATTCTCCATAAGAATCAAATTCAAGAGGATCACCGGTGGTTCCAGTAATTTCTGTGTCGCAATTATCGGTAGTTGTTGGGAAATCCGTAATTTCTTTACCACATGTCCAACTGATATCTGGTAATGATGGTTTAACTGGTGCTTGCTTATCAACTACAGTTACTGTTTGT
>NZ_DCAP01000026.1:0-42544 GCF_002311535.1 Salegentibacter sp. UBA1130
CCATGCACGGCACACAATAAAAAAGGCTTCACATTTCTGTGAAGCCTTGTCTTTGCTAGTAGCGGGAACTGGACTCGAACCAGTGACCTTCGGGTTATGAGTTTTCAACCCTCACCCTTCAAAAGCGCCTAAAACACCTGTTTTTCAATGATTTATGATTGGTGTAATTTTTTTTAATATTAAAAAATAAGGCTTGAAACTAATAAATGTTGTACCTATGTTGTACCCATAATTTACTATATTTATAATTCAATGTATTTATTATGGCAACCATTAGAGCAGTTTTACGTAAAAAAAAGAACTCAGAAAATAAATTTCCGATAGCAATTAGGATCACAAAAGACAGAAAAAGTACGTTTCTGGGTACCGGTCAATATATTGAAGAAAAATACTGGGATAAAACAAATAGGTGTGTGAGGAAAAAACATCCTAATGCCAATTACATCAACAATTTTATTATATCGAAAATTGCCGAAGCAAATAAGAAAGTTCTCGAAGCTGAAAGCAGTGAAGAATACCAAAACGTTAGATCCATAAAAAGGAAAATCACACAGAATAAAAAAGTCGATTTTTTTGAAATTGCAGATAAGCATCTGGAAAATTTAAAAAACAGGAATCGACATCATCAATATGATACTGAGGTAGGTCGCTTAAAAAAGCTAAAAAAATTTATAGAGAAAAACGAATTAGGTTTTAATGAGATAACTGTTTCACTTCTTAAAAAATTTGAAGCCTATTTACTTCATAATAAAAAGCGTTCACCGCGTACGGTAGTGAACTATCTGATTTTAATACGAACTATTTACAATCTTGCCATATCTGAATCTTTAGTTGACAGAGGTATGTATCCCTTCGGAAAAGGAAAAATTCAGATCAAAATTCCAGAAACCCAGAAAATTGGTTTAAACCTTAAAGAGATACAACGCCTGGAAAATGCCGCCGATCTGACAGAACCTCAGCAAAAAGCCGTGCATGTATGGCTTATCAGTTTTTATTTTGCCGGGATCAGGGTAGGTGATGTATTAAAATTAAAATGGTCAGATTTTAATGATGGAAGGTTAATGTACCGAATGAACAAAAACAGTAAATTGGTAACCCTTAAAACACCAGAAAAGGCTGAGGCTATATTCAAACAGTATCGAAAGAAAGATTCCCTACAGGATTTAATTTTTGATTATCTCAAAGACACAGACCTATCAGATACCCATAGAGTTTCTATTAGAACCCAAAGTGTAAACAGAAACCTAAACCGGCTCCTAAAAAGGGTGGCATCAAAACTAAAGATCAAGAAAAAAATGAGCATGCACATTGCGCGGCACAGCTTTGGGAATATTTCTGGGGATAAAATCCCAATTCAAATGCTGCAAAAGCTTTACCGTCATTCATCGGTGACTACCACCATAAATTATCAAGCGAATTTTATTCATAAGGAAGCTGATGATGCATTGGATAGTGTAATCAATTTTTAAATTTAGGTGATGGCAATTACCTAAATTTTTTGAAAGGTGCCGGTGACCTCAGTAGTATCTTTCCATTTCCAAGAATATCTTCTGCAAATACAGATGCGGGAGAGATTAATTTCAGGGTTATTAAAGATATATTCAGTAATGGATTAACAGAAAATCTGCTAATTATGTCCGTCAATTTTTTTAAATATTTCTGGCATTGACTCTTCATCAATTGCTTTCATATCTATTAATTTCAGAGATTTTACCATTCTCTGGGTATTGGTTTTATAATATTGAAAATGCGGTGCTTCCAAATGAGACTCGTATGCTTTTTTATCAGCATAAATTTCTAAAATCCTTATTTGGTTAGGGTTTTCCGTTTGATACATGGGGAAAATTGAAACGACCCCGGGCTCCACCCTAACAGAGGCCTCAGCTTCTTCTTTCAAAATTTCCTTATATTCCTCTATGTACTCAGGATAAATTTCTAATTCTGCTATTCTGATGAGCATTTCCTTAGAGCTGAAGGCATCTTTACTTACATTATTTTCTTTGCAAGATGAAAAACATAGTATGATTGTTAAGAAAGCAAGCTGGATTTTTAATGACTTCATAACTCCCATTTTTATTTATTATATCTCCCTTAGATTTCTATATTCTCACTGGTTAAAAACCAATTTAGAAAAAATTAAGTTTCCCAGCTTGTAATATACAGTTATTTAAAAGTCCTTTATATTTGAATTCAAGTTGAAGATAGCGGTTAAGGAGTGGCCAACACCTTGCAGATGATGGGGGCGACTTGCGGCTGATAAAGACGGCGTTATCTAATATTAATCTGCAAATAAGTCCCGTATGAGGCGGGGCTTATTTTATCCAGCGCTGAGGCGAGAGTTTCTAGCATATTATATATCTTACCAAGGTACATAAGTGAACCACCCGGAAAAGGAAATTCAGTAATTAAAACTTTACACGATTCTTTATGGTTTTTCAAGTGTTAGGCAAGATTTTATTGCTCTGGTTCTCTCGGCCTTTTTAGTGAAGACTATAATGTATATCTCCCTTCATAATTTTTGGTATGTTTGTGACCTCTGAGCTGCTATAAATAATTGATACTAAAAATTTGCATATACATTCGTCCGTACCACCAACAGGAAGGCTTACTTCCTAGTATCATTCTTTTTCATTCGCAAGTCAGTTATTTTCCACAATTGATAGTCCATTTTATACATAGATTTAAATGCTAAACATATTTCCGAAATCATTTTACTGAAATCCTCGTCAGGCTTCCATTTAACTTTGAAGTTTCCAATATCTATGTCATTATGTTTTTCTGTATGCGATAAAAAGAATTTTCTAAACATTAAGAACAATGTATCTTTGTAAGTATGAAATAATTCAGGATATTTTCTTTGCACATCGATTGAGAAAAATGAATTTTCCTCATACTCAAATCCACTGAATTTTTTTAGCTTAAAAAGTTCTAGCCAAAAAGAATCGCTCATATTTTTCAGGTTATCAGCATGAAGAAATGATGTTGTTAAGTAAATCCCTTCTAAATCAGTTGCTAAATAATAAGTGCCGCCAGTCTTTTTTGATTCAATTATTAATGATGGTCCATATAAATTCACGTACATTTTACTTGTATCAAAGTCATCTTTAAAATTTCCATATTCTATAGCCAAATCAGCAATTTCCCCAAGTATGCCAGAAGTTTCGTAAGTCAAATTTGTTAACTCTTCCTCACTTTGGTTCTCCATATCAAATAAAGAGTTCCTTTGCCGGTTCAAAACTTCAATCCAGCGGTCGAAATTCTTAAAATCACCTTTAATTATATTATTTAATCGATTATTCATTGAATATTAAATTGGTTAGGAGTAATTAATATTAGTGCGTTAATAAACTTAACATCCTGTCATTTACTGACTCAAGTTGGTTGGATTGAATGCGAATACCAAATATGCTCCGTTTACCGTTATTATAATTCCTAATAATATGGGACATTAAGTTCATCTTTTAGAGAAAGAATTTCATCTTCTATTTCTCGAATTTCTTTTCTAAGAATATTGATATTTTCCTTACGTTTATCGCATTCTTCTTCTAAGGTTGCAATTTTTTCAAGTTTAGAATTGTGATTATCAATTAAAAATTTATTCCTCTCAATTTCCTCAAATAAATATTGCTGATAACCCTCTACATAGCTACCATATTCATCCTCGGACAAATATTCCCACTTTTTACTTTTTTTTGAAATAAGATATTTCTTCAATGTCTCAAATGAAAAATTGAAATAAAAATTATCAAGGAAATCTACGAGGTCTATAGACAAAGTAGGCTTTTTGATTCGTGATAATTTTTTCTTCTTATCATCATCTATAGAGTTCGAAAAGAATGGTTCAATAAAATACTCTTTATCACCAACGGTCGCTACAATGTCAATTCTAACCTTCCCCAGCTCGGTATTATACTCCTTTTCGGTTTCTATTCCTTCTATTGCTAAATTTTTACTATCAGTTAGATTTGCTGTATCCGTCCGAGCCAGTGTTTTTAGAAGTTATGGATTCTGGTCATTTCTAGTAGAGATATATTCCCCATCATTCCCTTCCTTATCTATCCCTGCCATCTATAAAACTCTACTGGGTTTCAAAGCTCTGAATAAAGCTAAGAATACCTAAAAGGATTATTCCTTTGTTCTCCCGATCCATATTGATTAGTACTGGTCTGTTATTATATCTGAAGAGCACAGCTGTCCACAAGGATTTAGATTGGAGATTCTGCAATGTATCTGTATAAATCTTTTCTCTGGATTCTTCGGGTTCTCCTTCACTATAATCAAGCATATGCTTATTACCCCTTTGAAGCTTTTCGAACTGGGCCTGGGTCACTTTCCTTTTGGGAAGATTTTCGTTTGATCCAAAATACTCCCATATTAAAAAATAAATTTTCATTATTTCTTCCAACTCCTGCGGGGAAACATCTGCTCTGTAACCTAGAAGAACGGTTAGGAAGAAAGGTTGATGTTTAAATATTTCCTCACAAATCCTATTTACATACTGCGCATCTAAAGTGTCTATTTTTCTGATCAGACCGGCTAATTCAGAAGTTTCACTATTGTCCTTTTCATTATAAGTCACTTTCTTCATAATTATATTTTAGTATAGGATTCTTGTGGTATCTCTCAAGGGAAGCTTGCTAAGCTTTTTGATAGCCGGGCAATAACTCCTCCAGTTTTTGGATGCTATGATTAGGTATTCTTTGCAGAGTATCCTCTAACCACTGTTGGGGATTCACACCCTGCATTTTACAACTCCCAAAGAAGGAATATAACATAGCCGCATTTTGCGCAGCCTTGTGAGAGCCTGCAAACAAGAAATTTTTTCGGCCGAGAGCCAATGGACGAATAGCATTCTCAATAAGGTTGTTATCCAATTCGATCCTGCCATCTTCAAAGATCACCTCGAACTTAGGATATTGATTTATAAAATACGTCATGGCTTTCCCCATCGCACTTTTAGGTAACACCTTAAACTGTTCTTCCTGGATCCAGGTTTTGATCTGTTGCAGTAGCGGCAGCACCTTTTGTAATCTTAGTTCCTTTCGCATCTCTGCATCCCCGGCTGCTGCTTCTTTGATCGCTCGTTCCTCCCTATAAATTTCACTAAATATCGCTAGTGCTTTTTCTGCCCTTGCTTGATCCTGGTCCCGGGCATCCACAAATTTTCGCCTGGCATGCACCAGGCAACCGGCCATAGTAATATCCGGATCTAACCCGATTTTATCATATACCGTGTAACCATCGCATTGGACATACCCCTTATATCCATCAAGGAGTTCCTTGGGACCATGTTGCCCGCGTCCTTTGCGGTAATTAAAGAGCACCAGTTTTTGCAAGGGGTCGTGATAGACCCATTGATAGCCTTGATGTGTGCTGCCTTTTTTATCACTATCCAGCACCTTTATCGGGTCGAGTAGACAAGGGGAATTTCACCCCAAGTCTCTCACAGCACCGTACGTGATAGTCTCCCATCATACGGCGCTTCCAGATTAACGGTACAATTAGTAAGGTTTTATATCTAAGACAGGTTTCCAATGCTCAAACAATTGTGGGTTAGTCTTGTACACATTTTTTAGCCATTTTCGAGCTTGCACTCTACTGCGCTTTCTGTACCTCCTAATCCATCTAACTATTTTCCTGTTTAACCAATACCATAGTCCACGGGTTGTCCATTTCGAATACTTGCAAAAATATTGATACCAGCCCCTTATCATAGGGTTGATTATCTGTGCCAGTTCTTGGATGGATCCCCGAAACTTTCTATTGACAACCTTCTTAAGTCTTCGCCTTGCTTCTTTCTTTGAGGCGTGGCTCATTACTGGAAAGTAAGTCAGTTTCCAACCATTTTTGGTTGGTCGTCTGAGGGGGCGGAACGTGTAACCGAGAAAATCAAAACTTGTATTCTTGTGACTTTCGCTGTGCACGTGATTCTTGCAATACACAATGTGAGTTTTCTCACTATTGAGTTCCAACTTACAAGCTTTCATCCGTTTAGAAACAGCCTCTCTAATGAAATATGCTTGTTTCTCTGATGTGCAATGTATGATGGCATCGTCGCAATATCGTTCGAAAGGCATATTGGAGTGATGGATTTGCATCCATTTATCGAATGCAAAGTGAAGAAATATATTGGCAAGTAGCGGACTAATGACGCCGCCTTGAGGAGTACCTTTTATTCTATCGGTGATTTCACCTTCTCTGGATACTCCTGTTTTCAACCACCTTCCAATATACATCAACACCCATTTCTCTTTTGTATACCTTTCTACTGCCTTCATCAGTAGGGTATGGTCAATGTTATCAAAGAATCCACGAATATCAAGGTCTACCACCCAACTGTAATAACCACATCTGGACACTGTTTTCTCCAGTGCCTGATGCGCACTTTTCCTGGGTCTGTATCCATAACTATTCTGATGAAAACTGCTTTCCACCTTGGGTTCTAAGTAACTTTTAATCACCTGTTGCGCAATGCGATCCGATACCGTAGGAATTCCGAGACTGCGAAAGCCTCCTGTTTTCTTGGTTATACGAACTTCCTTTACAACAGGCGGAAAATAACTGCCTGAGGTCATACGGTTCCAGATTTTATACAAATTTCCAGAGAGGTTCTCCCTAAAATTCTGTAAACTCTGTCCATCGACTCCGGCACTGCCCTTTTTGGACTTTACTTTCTTGTACGCATCCAATACCATTTTCTTGGTTATTGGATGTTGTTTTGTTTCATAATAATCAATCATCCTTCTTTCAAAGTTGTGTCTTACATAAAACTAATCTGGCTAAGCCCTTCCCTCCATCTCCATTACAGAGACTTCTGCAGTACTACGGCTTAGTCCGCCTCTGTACAGTTCATTGGTTTTCTGCCTCACGGGGTTTCCGCTTGTGCATTTCCCTTACCATCCCTGTACAAATTCCCTTGTTCCGTTAGATCGCCTATTTCAGTGTCCTGCCACCTCTGTACCGCCTGTCACTTAGTCAACTTCAGGTTACTGCCACTAAGTTTTATTCTCGGAGAAGAAACACAATTCTCCGATTTCGACAGAATCTGGCGATATCGGTACTTTAACTTAACCAGTGATTCACTTTCGTTCAGCTCACTGAAATTCACCTGACGAGTATTCTCTCGCCTTTTCCTTGTCGCTCAGCACCTCATTCTTTCGAAATAAAGCACCACAAGGTGGTTTGTAGGGTCTGTCTGTCAACCCCTACGGTGGGTCTACCACCATCAATCTAACAGCCTGCGGCATTACTTTAGGCCGCTTCAAGGCACACACTTTCATCCGCCTGGATGTACCCGTCTTCAAGGATTTTTTGCTTCAAGGTATTATAAAGAGGTTCCAACAGCTGGCAACAACTCGCCATCCAGTCACTTAAAGTACTGGAGGCCGGTTCCCACCCAAACTCTCGTTTAAAGCGCTGGATCTGACGATAGAATGGCAGGTGATCAATATATTTACTCACCAGGATATAGGCCAGTAAGCAGGCCTCGGCAATAGATTTTTCGATAGGACGCGTGGGTAGTGGTGCGATTAGTACCCCTTGCTGGTCTTTCCTGGCATATTTAGGACGAATGGTACGTCTTTTAACCAGGCTGGCCGGGGTATATTCCAGGGTTTCACTAACTTCCTCGCCAATTTTTTTCAGCGTGCTTACATCTTCTTCTGGTTCAAGAATGACTTCCCGCACCGGAAGGTGTTCCGGCAAACTACCACGTCCCGGGTGTTTTTGTTTTTCCCGGGTATAGGTGATCGTTTCTTTAGGTGCAGCTATTTGCCCCGGTTCATCTTGTTTTTCAGAAAAAAGCGATAGTTGCTGTTCCAGGATTTCTGGGATAAAACGTTCCGATTTAAAACCCTGGATCAGTTTATAGAGCTGCCCGAGTTGCACTTCCAAAGCGGAAATTTTCTCCTTAAAGAATTCATTGGACTCTCGAAGTTGCTCGTTTTCTTTTTGTAGCTCCTGGTAGGTCATCGGGTAGCTAAAATACAACCCTTGTTAAAAATATACCAGCATTTATTGGGCTTTTTTATAGCGTTTTCTCCGGGTAATATTAGTGATGGCTACCCCGTCTATGAGCATTACCAGTTGGGTGTAATCCAGCTGGAGTCCTCCCACGGATGCATCGTAATCGGGCAACTCAAAAGTACCACGCTCCAGGCGTTTATAATATAACACAAAGCCCCCGGACTGCCAGTGCAGCAACTTGACTTTATTGCGCGCTTTATTGATAAAGATATAGACCGAACCATCCTGGGGACTATGACCTAATTCTCCAAGCACCAAACCACATAGCCCGTCAAAACTCTTACGCATATCGGTACCAGGAAGATATAACTGGTAATTCAGGGAACTGCTTAAGGCAAACATTACAGGGGAATTTCAATTTCTACGCCATTACCTAAACGGATGTGCATACTCCTGGAGGATGTCGGTGTGGTAGAAGGGTCGGCCGATAAGGAAACAAAATTGCTTTTAGCGGGTTTTGTAACTTGCTCCCTGGGAAATTTCTGGATCCAATAGGATAGCTTGCCTTTGCTGATTCCATGGGCACGGGCAAAAGCGGATTGATTTTGATCTGATTCATAAAAGCTGGTGACCAGCTTACGCATTTCTGAGGTAGAAGATCGAGTCATTTTTAAGTATATTTAGACTGCTAAATTATAACCTACACGGTTCTCAGAAAAGATGCACTTAGACGGACGCATACGATTTGCTTTTAATCCTTTTTTAAATTCTCCCTGAAATGAGTAAGGTATATTTGTATCTAGTATCGCATTAAAATCGAGTTGAAATTTTTGCCTATGTTTTTCGGGAAGGTCATCAATTAAGAGTTCAGGTATATCCAATTCTCCAATTTGTTTAAAAACCTCTTTTGTTAACCAGTGTATATAAGACTCTAAATTGCCGGAGCACTCAGTATTGGGTTTATGTCTGAAATGTGGATTTCGGTGATTAATAATAGCTATAAAATTATCCTTACACACAGGACAAATTAATTTCAACCTATTATCCTTCGTAACCTTCTCTATTGGAACATTTTTTTTGTTGGCTTGGTTAAATGCAACGGGATATTTTATGCTGTATTTATACAAGTAGTACTTTTATTCTTAGAACTTATTTATTTTTCTTATAAACGGCAAGGACTACTTTTCCTAAAGGGGTGGTATAATATTTTTGTAGCTTGCTTGTTGGCTTGTCCTTAATTGTTCTTCCTAGAAGTTTATTTTCAAACAATGATTCAATATGGGTTTTAAAATTTTTTGTTTGGTTTGAAATATTCAAATTATCCTCCAAAATTTCTTCAGTTGGGTTTACATTTTCCGGAAAAAAGCCCTCCAAATTATGTTTGTTAATTAATTCCACCAATTTATTATAATCTACATCTTGGTTACCATCATAGTTACTGTCTTGGTTACCTGCAAAAACATTAAAACACGGCAAATTCAAACTTAACTAACTATTAAATATTCGAGGGGTATACATACTCCTGAATAAATTTTTTAGCAACCTATATTTATAAATTCAAAAAATACTTATCTACCCAAAGCGGCACTTCTTCAGTTTGAAAAGTAACTTTCTTGCCCTGATAAACATCGAGTATTAATTTCGAGGTATTTTCACTATTATCAAAAATAAATGACCGGTAAGAATTTTCTATTGCTTCCGGCAGTAGCTCAAGACTTCTGTAATATCGTTGTTCTGTTTTCTCGGGAGGCACATTATGACCACCGCTCTTCACACGCTCTTCAACCCTCGCTTTATTAATTTCTACATTCTCTGTACATATAAAATATAAGTAGTTCTTATAACCTAATTCCTTGGCTTTCTTAAGTGTTTCTATTTTAGAAGGATGTGACATTACCGTTTCAAATGTAATTTTTTGACCAGCCTGAATTAATTCGGTTCTTAAAAAATCCGTAAGAATTGAAGCCTCATAAGAATGTGTGGCATTATTAGGGTTAGATATTATACCATTTTGGCAATTAAGGTCTATGTTATAACCCTGGGAAGAAGCTTTCTGGAAAAGAGAATGATTTTGAAGAAATTTATTAAATTTTAGTCCGTGGGATTCACTAAGATTAAATGCCTTTAAGGACAACTGGTTCCGGTTGCGCAAGAGATACTCAATCTCATCGGCATTAAGATAAATACCCAGACTAAATTGCGAACGTATTTTATTAAAAATGGTACTTTTTCCGGAGCCATTAGGGCCTGCAAACATTCGCAATCTTTTGCTGGCCATAATAAATTAAGGTATGGTAATTGTCTTTCCTTTTTGTACTGACTTTCGAGGTGCTAAGGTTTGAATAACTTCAAAACTTCCATCCTTTTGTTTGCGAATCACTTTACCATCTTCTACTTCGATAATACTCTCTGAAATCGCTACAGCCTTATGATAAGCCTCATTTGTAGCACTAGCAGCAATCGCTCCTATAAAGGAAAGATCTCTATCATCTTCCAACACTTTAAATCTCCTATTTTTTACGCCAGGTTTTAAAGCTGCCTTTCTTAATTTGTATTTTCTATTATTTTCCATTTGCACTAAGAAACTAAGTTATAAACTTACTATTTTTCGGGGATTTATGCAAACAAACTACTTTTGTAAGCTAAAAATTCTAGTGATTTAGATTAGAAGGGATTTACTAGCTTAAGCACTTTTTCTCTGGTTTCTAAAAATTACACTTTTTACACAATACCCGTTTTTTCCGATGAACCGACTTAAGTTGGCAGTAGTTTTTTATCTCATAATTGATGGTGTGTAATCAACCTTTTCAAGGTCAAATTCCCAGTATTTTCCAAAATTTTCTTTTTTTTCGGTCAAATTTCTTAGTAAATCTCTAAATAACTTTTTTTCTTCTTTATTTCTTTCTAATTCACTTGGTAAATCCGTCATTACGAATTGTTGATATCCCTTTTTAGTGATTTTTATTTCATCTAAATGAAATGTATTTAGCATAGCTTATAAGAATCTATATCTTCCATTTCGAGTATCATAGTCATCTGAACTTACTATTACTTGTCCATTCTGTTTTCGAAAAAAGTTAAGTTTCATCGGTTTCCCATATGATAATCTAGAATTCCAAATGTTGAAGGTTTTTCTGAAGAATGATTAAATTCGCTTAATAAATAATCACATTCTTGATCCGATATTCCATCAACGATTTCTCGATGAGATTTTCGAGTATTATATTCTGCCTTCCCCAATCCAATTGGTTCAGAGTGTGCTAATAATGTCCTTATAAGTAGTTTTTTATCAATATCTGTTATGTCAAATTCCATATATTTTTTGCTATTTATTTTCTTGTGAAAAATATAATCCAGATTCTACAATTTTATTAATATCTGATGATGAATTAGCATTATTTACTTCTATGGATAAATCACTTAACGCTTTCTCGTTAATCTTATCCAAATGATTATTTTTTATAATTAATTCAATAGCTTTTATTAATCTACCTTTTATCTCAGATAATTGTTTCTCTCTATTTGGTAGGAATGTATGTTTGATTCCATTTTCACAATTTATCAAATTAATCAATTCACTCTTACTTGCTCTACTTACTCTTCTATTGAATCGAAAACCTCTCTTGAGAAAATTTTCGTATTTCATAGCATTAACTTCATTCTGAGGTCTGCCAATTTTTCCCATTAATTATTTGATTTTAAAATTCAACTATTTAATAATAAAGAATGACAAAAATTACCGCCAATGGTCTCGGTTATCGCATGTTGGCGGAGTAACTGATTTGTCGGCTTAGTATAGGTTTGTTTGTCAAGTTAATTATTTTCTTTCTAACGGTACCGGATATTTGCGATGAACCGCTCTGTTGTAAGTATTTATTGTAGTAAAATAATTGTTCCGGGCATCAAAGCATTTAATTTTTCTGCATTTTCTAGAGTTACATTTGTTCCCTTAGCAGCAACCTCTTGTAAATTATGGTTTTCTTTTAATGGTAATAGATCGTTAATCGAAGTATTATTAATATTAATTTTTACAAGGCTCTTTAATTCGGCTAACTTATTTAAATCCCTAATATTAGTTGAATACGCGTAAATAGTACGAAGATTTTCAAGTTTTCTTATTGCATCTAAATTTTTAATTTCAGTCCGAAATATTGATAGATATTTTAGATTTTTAAGATTTTCTAATCCATTTAGTGAATCAATATCAGTATTACTTGCATTTAAAAAATTCAATTTTTTAAGTTCTTCAATTCCGTTTAAATTAGATATATGTGTATTATGAATATCCAGATGTTCCAAATTTTTGAATTTTGAAATATTTAAAAGAGAATTTAACGCTGAGTTTTTAGCATCTAAAAACTTTACACTTTCTAAAGTTGGCATAGTTTCTAAATTACAGCACCTCATACCATTTAAAAATAACCTTTCAATTCTCAAAAAGTTTTCCAATGGTTTAAAATCAGTTATCAAAAGGCTCGTATCAAAATTAAAAAAACAATCTTTGATTTCTTTTAGTTCATCAATGAACTTTTTTAGTTCAAATTTGTTGTATTGTTTAATTTCATCTAGTACTGAATTGAAGTCTTTTATTCTCCCACTGGTAAAAAACCTATATTCATAATTGTGATTATAAAGCATAATAATTTTCCAATCGTAGCTTAGTTTTTTCCACCATATTATGTCTGAATCTAGATTCAATAATTCTTCGAAATTAAAATCAAGTCCATTTTGGCTAAATATCTCATTTATTTCCTTCCGGGAATAAGATTTTTCTTCTTTCATCTAAAATGAATTCTTTATGGAAATTTAAATATAAAATTTTTTATTGAAGGATAATCTGCTCGTTTTTAATACTCGCACGGTTGTGAGAGTTAAGACAAAAATACAAAATCTCGCACATCACTATTCAATCGGCTCCACCTTCACAACCTCTACCGACTTATTCCTAACCTTTCCGCTATCTTGAATAACGCGGGTAACTTTTAATGTCAATTTTATCATATCATAATCTGGAGCTGGAAAGTCAAATAGATTTGCTACCGATTTATAGCGAAATGCTTTTGCTAAAAGACCTAGATGTCTAATACTATATTTATGGCGTTGGATAAATGATTCAACATTACCTACAAAACTTTTTGAGACTCCCATCTTTTTGCTTAAGTCTTGTTGAGTCCAATTATTCCTTTCTCGAAGTTGTTTTATGTATAGGATAAAAAGATAATCTAAGTGAGATATTTCACTGTAGACAGTTGTAATTAAAACCTTTTTATTAGACATAAATCATAAGTTTTTTAAACCAACATATTGGTTTATTAAAAAATGTTTCTTATATTTGTTTCGATAACAATTCAAATCATTATTAATGAGACTTGTACGGATTTAATTAATCCATAAAATACTGTCACTCCCATATTGGGAGAGAACTAACGATGTTGCTCGTTCGAAAAAAAGACCAAGCATTTCCATACGAGTTGACCGTGAGTTCGTCCAAAATTGCCAGAAATAGGTATCTTTACAGAGCCTTTCTGGCGGACGCCTCTCGCGTTAAACTTCTGTATGGACGTCAAAGCTTTTCGAAGCTAAGGCGGGGTTAAAGCTTGGTCGTTTTACCCTTTCGGACAGAAGTGTGAGGGGCGTTTTTTTGTATCTCATCTATCAGCAAATCGTTTACATAATTTTGAAAACTATGAAAACGAGAAGAACAGACCCATTAAAGCACTTCTACGGTAGTAAACCGGCAAAAGGTTTTGTCTCGTACCATAGCCTTAAGGTACAACCCCGATCGTTACAACCTATATCAAAAAACATCAAATGCGCCCCAGAATAATGAGGGCGTAACCGGTCCGCTACCTGTGCAAAATAAACAGGCATTGCCAGAAGGGTTAAGACACTACATTATATGGTTATTCGCAATGCTATAAATGTAATAGGTTTTCCTTATTCGTGCAAATCCAAAATTTGCGTTCTTAGGTGAGCAGGGCCGGTTTTGGTATTTAATAAATTAACCTACACTATAATTTATTTCAGGCCAAAGCGGTCACCGGTTGCAAAATCGCAGCTGTATTCACTAATTCCTAGCTTGCGGGAGCAGGAAAAATCACTTAAACAATCCCGTGGGTCGCCGTTGTGAGCCCTATAATTTTCAGCGGCTTTTGGGTGGGGCTCCGCTGGAGCCTTGGGTAAAATTATTGGTGAATAGGTTTAAGTGAAACCGGTATTTGGGCACCGGTTTAGAAAAAAAAGAAATTGCTATTGAAGAAAAGTTTGAATTAGCCTATAAGCAAAAAGACCTTCCTCCTAAAGATTGGCGTCTGTGTGGGGAAGGCCTAAGCTTAAATAAAACAATGTTTCATTCAAAACACACGTAAAATTATGAAAAATAATTACTCGCGCCTTAAATGGGTGGCGCTAATTATTATAGGCGGGGTACTCTTCTTCCTGTCCAAGGCTGCTAATGCAGCAACCACTACTCCCCTGCCCTTGCAGCAGCAAGAAGTTTCAGGTGTAGTAGAAGATCAAAACGGCCTTCCTATTCCAGGTGTTACCGTTACAGTAAAAAATACCAATAGAGGAACAGTAACTAATTTGGATGGAGCATATAACATCATTGCTCCTGCCAATGGGACTTTGGTTTTTTCCTATATAGGTTTTAAAACAGTAGAAATCCCGGTAGATAACAACGAAGAAATTAGCATTCAATTAGAGGAAGATGTTTCTGCCCTTGGCGAAGTAAAAATTAATGCTGGCTATTACAATACTACTGAACGAGAACGAACTGGGAATATTTCAAGAGTTACCGCAGAGGAAATAGAACTACAACCGGTGGTAAGTCCTATACAGGCCCTGGCCGGTAGAATGGCGGGGGTAGAAGTTACTTCCGGTGGCAGCCATCCTGGAATGGCTCCTACTATAAAAATTAGGGGAACCAATAGTTTACGGGAAGAAGGAAACTATCCTTTATATATTATAGATGGTGTTCCTATCAATTCAACCCCGGTAGAAAGTAATTCCCTTATGTCAAGTGCGGGGATAGATCCGTTAAATAACCTGGATGTCTCTAATATTGAAAGTATAGAAGTTTTAAAAGATGCCGATGCTACCGCTATTTATGGCTCCAGGGGAGCCAACGGAGTTATTCTAATTACCACAAAAAAAGGACGTGAGATTGGGACCAGCGTGAAAGCAAGATTTTATACTGGCATGGCAACAGTTCCTAATCGATGGGATTTATTAAATACCGAAGAATACCTTGAGATTCGAAGAGCAGCTTTTGAAAACGACGGAGTTGAGCCCACAGAAAGAAATGCTTATGATCTTTTATTGTGGGATCAGGATCGTTATACCGACTGGCAGGAATTTCTTTATGGAGGGACTTCTGAAACAACTAATGCAAATATTACTTTTTCAGGTGGAAATGAAACTACTTCATTTAGATTTGGTAGCTCCTATTATACCCAGGGCACAGTTTATCCCGGGGATTATGATTACCGAAAAGTAACCGGGAATCTAAATCTTAATCATCGCTCTGGAGACAATAAATTCAACCTAAGTCTTTCCCTAAATTACGGAGTTGACACCAACAATTTAGTGGGAAATGTAGGATTCAATGCCACCACAGCATTTTTGCCACCCAATGCACCTGAAATTTTCAACAATGATGGATCCCTGGCCTGGGAAGAATGGGGGGTGGCCGGACTTGATAATCCGCTGGAGGGCTATTTTAATACCAGCAATACGCAAACCAACAATTTCATTTCAAACCTTACTTTATCCTACGAAATCTTTCCTGCATTAAGGTTTAAAACCAGTATGGGATATTCCTATTATGATTCAAAGGAAATGAGAAAACAACCTTCCCAATCGTATAACCCTGCTGATGAAACACCGAATAACTCTTCACACTTAAGCGCTGGCCGAAAATCCTGGATTTTGGAACCACAAATTTTATTTGAAAAGTCTTTCAATAATTTAAAAATTGATGCAATAGTAGGAGCTACTTTTCAAGAAAACATCCAAAACCAGGAAGGTTTCCGGGCAACCGGATATGCTTCGGAAGCATTAATCGGCAATATCGCCGCAGCTGAATCAATTATAAATGCCAGAAGAGAAAGTGCAGAATATAAATATGCAGCCCTATTTTCAAGAATTGGCATTAACTGGGATAGAAAATATTATATTAATCTTACCGGAAGACGGGATGGCTCGTCTCGGTTTGGCCCTAATAATAGGTTTGCCAATTTTGGTGCTGTAGGAACTGCCTGGATTTTTACCGAAGAAAATTTCATTAAAGAAAAACTCCCATTTTTAAGCTTCGGGAAGTTAAGAGGAAGTTACGGTACCACAGGCAATGATCAAATAGGAGATTATGGTTATTTAAATGCCTATGAAGCAACCGATGGCCCCGGGGGATTATACCCCACTGGCCTGGCCAACCCTAATTATTCCTGGGAAGTTAATAAAAAACTTGAAGTAGGTCTTGAAATAGGTCTTTTTGAAGAACGTATTCGTGCAGGATTTAGTCGTTACCGAAACCGTTCTTCCAATCAATTGGTAGGTTATCCACTTCCAGAGATTACCGGTTTCACCTCAGTACAAGCCAATTTACCTGCAACAGTTGAAAACTCCGGTTGGGAATTTGAATTTTCAAGCCTCAATATAGACAGCAAAGAATTTAGATGGCAAACTTCTTTAAATGTTAGTCTCCCAAAGAATGAATTGGTTAACTATCCCGATATTGACCAGTCTTCATATGCCAATACCTATCGGGTAGGTTACCCGTTAAATATTTCCCTTTTGTTTGATTATACCGGCTTAGATCCTGAAACGGGTTTTTATACGGTAAGAGATGTAAATGAAGATGGAAGCTTTGATTACCAAGACCGTATAATTATCCAGGATTTAAACCGTGAACTGTTTGGTGGCATAAACAACAGCTTTTCATTTAAAAATTTTAACCTACAATTTTTATGGGAGTTTGTAATGCAAGAAGGTTTACAAACTAGCTTTGATGGTGGGACAGTAGGTAATTCAAGATCGGTTGCACTGGCTACACTTGCAGGAGAATCCGTTTATCAAAAAATTTCACAATCTGCACAGGCAAGAACTGCTTATGGCTATGCTATCAATACTTCAATTCCTGTTGAAGATGCATCTTTTGTACGCCTGAAAACTATAACACTTAACTATAACCTGCCAAAAGCATTCACGCGGAAATTTGGAATGGAAAATTGGAGACTTTTTCTTCATGGCCAGAATCTATTGACCTTCTCGGAATATTCCGGAATGGATCCCGAACGCACTTCTTCAGGGATTGGAAATCTGAGAACGATAACTGCGGGTCTTGAAATAAACTTTTAAAACTTTTTAATTATGAAATCACGACTTTCTATAAATAACACATTTGTAATTGCTATAGCGCTTCTATTCCTCTCGTGCGAAGATTTCGTGGAAGTAAGCTCTCCAAATAATAAGCTAATACAACAGGATGTTTTCAGCACTGATGCAACAGCGAGAAGTGCAATGAATGGAATTTACAATCAATTATTCAAGGCAGCATTTTCAAATGGCTCCAGAAGCAGTGTAACTGTCCTGTCCGGATTATCAGCCGATAATATTCGGAATATTAATCCGAGTAATTATACCCGGATGGAATTTGAGGAAAATGAATTGATCCCCGATAACCCAAATAACCTTTATTTGTGGTCCAGTGCCTATAATATTATTTATATGGCCAATTCCTTATTGGAGGGAGTATACAACTCCGAAAATTTAAGCGAAGGTGTCAAATTACAATTAGAAGGTGAAGCCAGATTTATTAGAGCCTTTAGCTATTTTTATCTTGTAAATCTCTATGGTGAAATACCCCTTTTAACAACCACTGAATATAACAATAATCAATTAGCTTCGAGATCTCTTATTGAGGAGGTATATGATCAAATAATAAATGATCTGGAAATTGCTGCTGATGTATTAGGTACGGATTATTTAAATGGAGAACGTACCAATGTTAACAAATATGCAGCTACAGCATTGTTAAGTCGCGTAAACTTACACCTGCAGAATTGGGAAGATGCTGAGAGTCTAAGTAGCCAGGTTATAGCGGAAACTGGCACCTATCAACTTTTGGATAATCTCAACGATGTGTTTTTGGTTAATAGCAAAGAAGCTATTTGGCAAATTTCCCCAATAGGAGATGGAGGCTTTATTAGTAATACCAACGAAGCAAGTATGTTTCTTATCCATCCTGTGTTTTCATTTGTGGCCAGTATACAACTTCGAGAAACTTTTGTGGAGATTTTTGAAGAAGATGATTTAAGATTTAATAATTGGATAAGCTATCACAATGAGGAAGAGGCCTTTTTCGCCTATAAATACAAAGTTTGGAATACGAGTGAATTCCCTATTGAGGAATATTCTATGGTATTACGCCTAGCAGAACAATATTTAATTCGGGCTGAAGCGCGGGCAAGACAGGGAAACATTTCAGGTGCTGTTGAGGATCTAGATATTATAAGAAGTAGGGCCGGACTGTCCTTAATAGCGGATACCAGACCTGATATCTCTCAGGAAGAGTTACTTGATGTAATCATAGAAGAGCGAAGAAAAGAATTATTTGCTGAATGGGGTCATAGGTGGTTGGACTTAAAACGTATAAATAAAGCAGGAGAAGTCTTAGGACAATCTAAACCAATGTGGGAAGAAACGGATGTTTATTATCCTATTCCTGCAGAAGAGCGAAGAAAAAACCCAAACCTAGATCAAAATGACGGCTATTAATTTCCGAACTATAAATAAAACTTACAAATCATACTTTTTCTTAGCAGCATTTCTATTCCTGTGCATTGGAAGTGGCCGAACGCAGGAAAATAGGAAGGGACTCAAAGAAGAAAGTTTACAATTGGATAGTTTGGTAAGGTATGGGAGCCTTGACAATGGTTTCACCTATTATCTTCGAAAGAATGATGTTCCATCCAATCGTATCGAGCTAAATATGGTTGTAAAAGCAGGAATGTATCATGAGGATAAAGATCAATTGGGATATGCCCACCTTTTAGAGCACGTTTTAGCAAAAGGGACAAAGAATTTTCCAAGCCTGGATGCCAAATTTAGTGGACCCGCACAAAATAAAAGTGCCAAAACGGGATATACATTTACCTGGTACTATGCTACTATTCCATCTCAAAATAAGCCATTATATCAAGATGGGCTACAAGTGCTTAGGGATTGGGCACGTGGCATACGTATAAACCAAAAGTCTATAGCTGTTGAACAGGCTGCGGTATTAGGTGAGATGAGAACGATTAATCCTTATAGGGACTGGAAAAGCAGGGTCATTCATAAAAAAATTTTAGAACCTACTGATTTTAAAACTTTCAATTTCAAAAAGGAAAAAACAAGTATCCAAAATTTTAACCCGGATTCTTTTCTTCGGTTTTACCAAGACTGGTATCGACCGGATTTACAAGCTGCAATCATCGTTGGAGATATTAATCTGGATAATACGGAATTAGAAATAAAGCGCTTATTTTCGGATTTGAAAGTACCAGAAAACCCAAAAAATGCTGAAGCCTATGTAAATGCTCAGAAGTTTGAATTGGATGGGGAAATTTGGTTTACAAGTGTGCTTGATAGTGTACGTTCCAATCTTCGATCAACAATATTGCGAAAGCAACCTAATTATTCTTACAATCCAAGTTCTAAATCTGATTATAGGTCTTTCTTAATTCAGGAACTTTATTGGCTATTAATTGAAGAAAAACAAAACCAATTTGAACAGCAACGTCACCCCCCATATTCCAATTTGAATCTTAATTATAGGCGAAATCTGTTAGGAGGAGGACAAATTTTGGCTTCAAAAATGGAAATTGATTTTGAAACAAATGATACCACACATATGAAAAAGCGTCTGGAAAAAACAATGCTAGCCTGGAGACAAATGCATTTGGGAATAACTAGTTCTGATTTAGAAAAAGGCAAGAAATCGCTAATGCAAAAATATACAGAAAGAAACTCTTATCCTTCCTCGGAGTGGATTAGTAGGTTAAAAGATCATTTTGTAAAAGGTAGCGCAGCCCCTCATCCAAGCGTAGAATCAAAATTGGTTTCTGAAATTCTTGAACAGATTAGCCTTAGGGAAATGACAGCTTTTATAGGTGAACAAGCAGCACTGAATAAAAATACAGATTTTATATTTTTTAGCGAAAAGATTGAAAGCATACCCTCAGATGAAAAATTAAGGAAATGGATCAGGGAAATTAGTGCCAAAGAAGTAACTCCTTTAAAGCCACTACCTCCTCCCATACATTCTTTAGCAAAAGCAGCCAATATCCCGAATAAAGTAAACAAGAATGATTTTGGACAAAAAGAAAATATTATTGGTGTAACTACAATAAAGCTTAAAAACGGAATTAAATTAGTCCTAAAACCAACCAAGCCACGTTCTGATAATTTCAAAAATAAAATTTCATTTCAAGCTTTTCGATCAAATCGAAACCCCTTAAAAAATCGCAAAAAATATCTGGCGACAAAGGTTTATCCTGAGGTAATAAGATATACCGGTGCCGGACCCTATAACAAATTTGAATTGGAGCGCTTTAAAAATGAAAAGCACTTAAATATTAATTTTAGGCAAACTAAGGATTTTCAATTGATAACTGGGAGTAGTACTCAAGAGTCCTGGAATGAACTATTTAACCTCTTGTATTTATATATGAACAATCCAAGGAAAGATTCGGTTGGCTTTGCTGGATGGAAGGCTCAAAAGAAAGAACAATTGAGCGGGTTTGGACTGAGGGGTTCAACCAGTTTTATAAAAAATGAAATTCTAACTAAATGGTATCCACAGCTTCCAAAAATGAGAATGAAGGACCTAGAAAACTTAACAGAGGAAGAAGTAATAAATGCCTCCAAAAAATGGTTTAATAATTTCCAAGACTATACATTTATAATTACTGGGGGTTTTAATAAAAGTCGTTTAATACCTCAAATAGTTCAAAAACTTTCAAATTTTCCGGCACGTAGGGAAGTGTTTTCAGGAAAAACGACCGGTTTTGATTTTCCTTTGAAAAAAATAGATGACACCCTTTATTTTAAAAATATAAACCAAGCTTTTGTTAATCTTTATTACCCGGTTAAGGTAACAAGAGATTTAAAAACTCAAGCTATATTAAGGCTGTTGTCTAGAGCATTGGGAGATCGCATCAGAAAAAGATTACGTGATGGTTGCTATGCACCTATTGGAAATGGAGAATGGCTTGATACTAAAAATGGAATTTTTACATTTTTCATCCAATTTAACAGTGAACTTGGTAATGAAGAGAAAATGATTCGATATGCCAGGGAAGAATTTTTGGCATTAAAAGAAAAAGGTGTAGAAAGGGAATGGCTGGAAAAAAACATTGCTAAGGAAGTAAAGGGGTTTGAAGGACGTTTTAATAATTTTGGTTATGGAAATTTCTGGCCTGAATACCTTCAGTCTAAATTGGTGGTTGGAGAAAATTATGTTCAGGATATTTTACAGTATGGCACTTTATTGGAATATTTTATATCCTTAGAAGAAATCAATAGGGCAGCCAAACGATATCTAACCGAAGAAAACATGCAAAAATTTCTTTCTCTTCCTGAAAGTAGGAAGCAGGTAAACTAAGTTAAAAGGCACATCACTTTACGCGATGTGCCTAACATTCAATTGAGCAATTAAAGTTCAATAACCATTGGATCCTCAGAAGAGCTTCCTTTTGGCTCTTCATCGTTCCTTTCATCGTAGACTTCATATATTGGTCCGTTTTCCCCGTCTTGTACGCGGCAGGTAAATTCCCCGGTTTCACATGGTTGCTCATCAATACTCACCCAAGTAGTTCCATTGAGTAAAATATAGTCCTGTGCTTGCTCCACTGGTTCCGGCTTCGGCTCCGGATCTACCGTAGCAAAGGTCAATCCTATGGCAAATATCATTGCCAACATCGGTAATAAAAATTTTAAATTTTTCATCGTATTAAATTTATAGATTAATAAATAATGCCGTTGTAAAACAGGTAATCGGCTTCCACCTGCATCATCGCGCAATAAAATCTTTAGGAGTGTTACTGAAAACGAAGTAGGGCTTATAGTTTTTGCTTCTTAACTTCATTCTTCAAAAACTCCATTTAAAAGCTTTTAATTCATTGATCATCAACAGTGTAAATATCAGTAAAAATACTTAGTCAAAGTGGAGGTAAACTTGTCAGATCAGTATAAATTCATCCAAATTTTATGAATTTCGGGTGATTTTTTTGTAAAATCTAGGAGTTACATGAGTTTCCTTTTTAAAACTCTTCGAAAAATGGGGGTAAGAACTAAAGCCCATCTTAATTGAAATTTCCGTTAGGGAGAGACTCGTATTTTCAATGAGTATTTTACATTCCCGAATGCGCTGCTTATTATAATATTGGTTTGGGGTACAACCAAAAATCTCTTTGAACCCAGTCTTTATTTTATATTCATTGGTATTGAAGAGCATAGCTAATTGATCTAAAGTTTTAGGAGGTTCATCCAAATGGTGAATAATATAGATATGGATTTCGTGAAATAATTTTTGGTCCCATTTTGAAAACGTTTTGATTTCAGAATTTTCTGGTAATTCTGAGAAAAAATCTTTAGAGCCATCCATAAGATAAGAAGTCACTATATATTTTTCCTCTACTACACCTGTTAACCTAGAGACAACAGTATGCAAATTTATTTTTAGCAGTTCATCAAAATGATATTCCAAACGGATATCAAAAGATTGTTCTTTGCCTGCTATGAACTTCAGGATTTTTTTCTCCCAAGTTTCCTGAAATTTTCTAACAAGTAGTTCAGAAAATGCTTTGCCTAAAATATTATTTTGGGCAACTTCAATATTATCAGGATGCTTATAGCTATAATCCATCACCCTTAAATTTTTGTCCAACAGAAAGTTCGCTGTTCGGATCACCATAGCTTCGGTATTTCTATTAAGCCATAAAAATTGATGCCGCTTTCTATAAAGTTCTTCTGAAGTTTGATTTGCATAAGCATTGAGCCCTTCGAGCTCATCCCTGTGGTGGGTGCGTTTGATTTGAAAGGCAAAATTGCCTTTAGCTATTTCGGTAAGCATGCGGTATATACCACGTAAATTTGCCCTATTAAATTCACGTTCCATAATTGTAGGTTTAGATTAATATTTCATTGGGTGTAGGGTTTTAAATAATGCATAGCCTGGTTTTTATGTTTAAAAATCTGAGTCGGTATTTTATGATTGTGAATTTTGAGATAGAATTCGGTAAGCCGAATAGCAACCGGAGATGTGGAATGAAGTGCCAGGGCATTTATTAGCAATGTCCCTTCTTGAACAAGGTAGTGCCGGGCATCTGAATGTGCTCCAACAATACCGTCAAGATTACAAAAAACCGGATATTCCTTGTTCTGCTGAAATTCCATCCGGTCTCGAGCAATTCTTTTGGCAACTTTTAGAGAGACTACAAGATCTGGCTTATAATCTACGAATAGAATACCATCTTCAATCCAATATGTACCATACTTACCTTTAAACATAAGGGGCTGTTTATTTTTGTTAAGTAGGGTTTTTTAAGGGAGTATCTGGAAGAACCAGTTTTACATATCTCAAATATAAAAGATAAAATTCAATTAATACTTATACAATCTGGAAGTAAACTTGTGAATTTAATTAATATTTAGCAGTTTTTCTGCTTTTAACATCTCGAATCATATAATTTGAGCTAATTTATTGCCAATTAGGGTCCCCTGGTATAATATATCTAAACAAAACCAAACTTGAAAAGAGCCCAACAACGATTTTATATATTTTCATTTACTACCAGCATGTTCGAAAAGACTATGTCGACATTTAGCGAAAAGGTTGAAGGCATTATCAAGTCGGAGGATTCCGATTTGAAAAAGGCTGAATGCGGTATAAATCTTTGTATCAAAACCTTATCCCGATTGCAAAAGCTGGTGGACCGGGAAGATTTTGAGGATAGCCAATCGGAAATTGATTTTTTCAAAAACATCAAACCCTACCCGATGAGCTACCTTATCTATTTCACTGAGGTACGTTCTTGCGAGCTCTTATTGCCCAAAGCAGGGAACTCTCATAAAGTGCGATTTCTGAAAAAAGAAATCAAGAAAATCAATAAGTTCTTTTCAACGAATAACGGATTTGTTCATTATATGGAACAAAACCATAGTTATCTGGATCACCAGTTCTTTAGCCGTCAGAGTCAGGTGGACTTTTCCCTTACCCCTTCCATTAATTATTACGAAAATCCTGAGTTTTCTACCAGTCATGATATGCTTTGGGCCAAAGTACAGGCACTGTATCGTTACATCCATTATATCCGTGAACAATTAGAGCGGTTAGAGCCCGGCAGTAGTTCTGAATTTAGAGAACGACAACCCAGTCTTTTAGTCTGGTCAGGCGGAAAAACTGATTTAATTGAGCTTATATATGCCTTGTTTGCCAGCGGATATTTAAACCACGGAACATCAGACATTATTACCATTTGCAAGGCTTTTGAGGATATTTTTAATATCAAGCTGGCTAATCCCTATAAAACCTACTCCAATATTAAAGCTCGAAAAGGCGACCGCACTAAATTCTTAAACCTGTTAATAATGTTGCTTGAGACCAAAATGAATAAGGATGATGATTAATAGTACCAATTAACCATGTACCCCTGCCCCTGCTAGTAAATTATCTTTCTCCATCTCATTATCCAATACTTTTCAATTCTTGCAAAGGAGTGCAACCACTTTCAATTTTCTTTTATTTTTTATTCTAAAAACACGTAAGTAACCACGTAGTTACGTGTTTTCGGTTTTGTCTATTATTTCCAGCACAAAATTCATTTTTCAAGGCACTGAATTTACCAAATTATCTCAAATCGTATCAAAAACTATGAAACGTTAAAGTTTTACGTAGTTACCACATCCCTATATAAAAACTCTCAAAGGTTAATTACAATTTTGACAGGAGACTTTTTTAATAACCTGAAGGGGGCTATTTAAATTATTATAACCTATAGTCCCCTTTTTAAAATCCATTGTATTATGCCTACATCAATTATTACCACCGACGATTTAAGAGAATTTAAAATGGAACTGCTGGATGACATTAAAAAACTGCTTGCCCAGCAAAAGTCAGGAAGGATTAAAAAGTACCTGAAATCTGCTGAAGTTATGGATCTTCTCAAGGTAAGTCCTGGAACGCTTCAAAACTTAAGAATAAACGGTACGTTGCCTTATACCAAAATAGGTGGGCTCATTTATTACGAGATGGATGAAATCCAAAAAGTAATGGAAGAGAATCGTGTGCATCATTTAGAATACTAAGCGATGAATTATATAAAGCTTTTAAACGCCGCTTTTGAAAAATTTTATTTTGATGAGCGTCTAAATCCAACGCATATCAGCTTGTATATGGCTTTATTCCAGGAATGGAATAGTAGCAGATTCGCGCCGGATTTTTTCGTGAACCGAAGGGATTTGATGAATGCTGCAAAGATAGGATCTAAATCTACCTATCACAGATGTATAACCAATCTTGATACCTGGAGTTACCTGGAATACTTTCCTTCCAATAACCCTTATAAAGGCAGTAAAATCAAGATGTCTATTATAGGGACAAGTGATGAACCTGAGGAAGACCATTACGATCCCAAATTAGAACAACTTGCGGAACGCTACCATCCCATAAGGGAACAAGTAATAGACCAACACTGTCCCACCAGTGGACAAGCTTTGGTATCTACTATAAACAATACTAAACCAATAAAACATAATAAACATCCAAACAGTTTGAAGGTGGTACTGGATTTTTTTAGTAATAAAAATTTTAATCTTAATTATGGAAAAGAGTTCTACGAGTACTATGAAGACCGGCAGTGGCAGACAAGTGATGGTTCTGATGTGAGAGATTGGCGCGCTCTGGCTAAATATTGGGTCGAACAAAAATCGCTTATGAAAGAAAAAAATAAGTTAAATAAAAAGCAAGCATCCCATTTCAGGGACAACCTGCGAACCACAAAAAATAAAGATTATGGACAACCCCTCTAAAATAATTGAAGGTGGCATTGAATATTCCTTAGGCAGGTTTGACGGAAAATGTGTGCACTATGACTTTGAAAAAATTCTGGTCTACCTTGATGCCAAAGGAAAATTGCTCTTCGGGAAAAATTTCAAAATTTATAAGAAAGACAAAAAAATCCTATTAAAGTTATGTTCTTATTTCATCAGGGACAAGGCTACCTGCGATAAATATGAAATTGATATCGAAAAAGGGATACTACTTTCAGGTCCAGTAGGCTGCGGTAAAACTTCTTTGATGAAATTATTAAGGCACCTGGTGCCCGCACAACGCACTTACGAAATGATCCCTTGCCGAAATGTAACCTTTAGTTTTAATCATTTGGGATATAAAACTATAGAAGAATATGGAAGTTCCAGGTTTTTCTGTTTTGATGATATGGGCGTTGAACCGCCCGGTAGATTTTACGGTAAAGACCTGAATGTTATGGGAGAAGTACTACTCTCCCGATATGACCTTTTCCTGGAAACCAATAGAAAAGTAAAAACACATGCTACCACTAATTTAAATGCTGAAGAATTGGAAGAACGTTACGGTAACCGTGTTCGCAGCCGGATGCGGGAATTGTTTAATTTAGTAGCTTTTGATCAAAATGCTAGGGATAAGAGGAAATAATAAGCTAAGCTAATCCTCCCAGATTATGCTGAGCGTATGCGCCCCTTTCATTAGGCAATGTTCTTTAAAAGGAAGTTCTGCTTGACCGGAAAATTTTATATCAAACCAGTCCATAGCAAATACTGGTTCAGTGCGTGAGGATACCCTACCCATCGAAAAATATTCTCCCGCGACCGTATCTTCAGGAAGTCTATCCTTACCATATTTTAACCATCTAAATTTAAAATCAAATGATGACCAGAACCACTTAATTTTGCCTTTATAAGCATAAACAACCATTATAGGCTGATTGCCAATAGCGCAAAACCTAAGTGCAGTTGCTGTTTTACTGGTTCCATATTTTTTTGACAGCTCTTCTATTATTCTAAATTCAAATTTTTTCCGATAACAATATTTTCTAAATCCAACTTCAGGCATCAATAAACAAGAAGAAAAATAATCTGCTTGTCTTTCCGCCCTATTTCTACTTTGAAATCCAGTAATTGAACAATGACTAGGTGAAAGTCCTTTGAGTAGTGAATTTCTATGATCGTCTATAAAATAGTGACCTAGTTCGTGTCCAAAAGTAAACCGGGCTCTTTCCGAGTAGGCTTGAGATAACCTGTCTAAGTTTATGAAAATATGGAAATTATTATGCTCACATTCAAGAAGACCATCAAATGAGTCTGAGTAATTGCCAAAACTGTAAGATATATTATTCTTTTCAGCGATTAATATGGGATCGACTTGCCCATTTGGAAAGTAGTAATCAGCAATACCACTAGCCAATTCATTAAGTTCTTCAACATCGCTACGTGAAAGGAATTCATTTTTTCTTGGCATTTCTCTTGTCCTTATTCATTTGCTGTCTATCTTTCTCAGATATTTTTTTACCATCTCTTGCCGCCATAGCTAAGTTTTTTGAAGCCTTGTTTTCAGATTTCTCAATGGATATAACCTTAGCAGAAGATTTATTTCCAGAAATAATATCTGCTATGTCAGGCCACCTTTTTGGAGTTACATACCCATCACTAAATTTTTTTTCAAATGCCTTAATTTCATCTGAATTTTTAGGTGTAGAATATCCGTGCTTTCTCAAGAGCTTTCCAATGTCTTTTTTATTAGATGTCATTTTCTATAAGTTTAGAGTTTATCCTTCAACATACTCTCGATTTTCTTTTTTGACCTTGATATGATTTGTCTGATGTTTTGCCAAGTAGTTTCAAAAGTCTTTTCCATTAGGATTATTTTTTCCTTTGTCATTCTTTTTTCATCATCATAAAGCAAAAAGTACATACGTACAATATCTGCTTTTTTACCAGAAAATTCGGCTAAACAATCATCTATCAAGTTACGTTTTTCTTCCAGCTCTTTATCCAACTGATTGAATTCCTCTTCACTTACAAACCATTTCCACTCACTGTCTTCATCATCAATAATTGTTGATTCAGTCTCTCGAACAGATTTAATTTTCTTTAATTCCTCCATCAACTTATAATGAGCAATAGTGGCTAAATACGCTTTAAAACCATCTTCTTGGGTGGAGTGTTTCTTTTTGTCATACTCCCAATCTAAAGGAGAATCCCATATCTTAATAAATACTTCTGAGGTTACTGTTAATGCAAGTTCTTCTCTTTGCAGTGTGAATCCAATATGCTGGTACGTTACATTGTAAACAAATTTTCTGAAATGCTCATATAATATTGATATTGATTTTTTGGCTTCAGAAGGAGAGTCTTCCTTCACAGCAATTTCTAATAATTGGGTTTCTATGTCCATAAACACCTTCAATATTATATGATAAGAGTGTGACAAAATTTTACGTGTCACACATTGTTCATATAACTATATAAATCAAATTATTAATACGTTCATTAGGAGATCAAATATATAGAAAACTCCAAAGGACATAAAATTAAAATTATGGCAACTAATCCACCAAAAGACAATTCCAGAAAAGGTGCTGTGAGAGACCGTTCACAGACCTACAACCCAAAAACTGATTCTTGGGTAAAACGTGATTCAAACACGGGTAGGTTTATGGATGGAAAAACCTCAAGCAACAAACCTTTTAAAGGAGTAAGAAAAGAAAAGTAAGCTTATTCCCCAGAGCTTGATGTTGGGGTAGTGTTCAATTAAACAATTCTTTTATGAATTCTATAAATTTTGCAGAAGGTAGGCTAAGTGTTTGCCATAAGAACAATTGTGTTAATGTTCGAGGCGATGTAGCTAAAGCTATAACCTTTGGACTTGCTACATTAATTGTCATTGGTAGTATAGCTAAAGTTCTTGAACAGCCCAACTAAGTAATTATGGTGGCTCTCATTAAAGTCAGCCACCATAATTATAGCATCGCCATAGTCCACAAAGCAAATTGTCGTTGACAACATCCCAAAGAAGACCATTTAAAATATAAAAACATGACTGAATCCTACAAAAAAGAAATTAATGAAATACTCGAAATTCTGGGTGAGAACTTGGATATTACAGAGAATCAATACAATGCAGCAGTAGAAAGCTACGAAGCGGTTGGTGATTGGCTATCTAAGGAAGGTTCCTTCCTTTTTCCTTACTCGCCAAGAATAATCCCTCAAGGATCTTTTATGCTCGGAACTATTATTAAGCCAATATGTGAAGATGACGACATTGATATCGACCTTGTGTGTAAACTAAACGGAAAGCCTGCCCATTGGACCCAAAAGCATTTAAAAGAAGCTGTTGGTGATAGGCTTAAAGAGCATTCTGTGTATAAAAATATGCTGGAAAGTCAAGATGGTGGCCAAAGGTGCTGGACACTTGAATATTCAGACCAAGCAAATTATCATATGGATATTCTTCCATCCATTGCCGATAAGAATTTTACAGTCTTACTTAACGAAGCTTTCAATAATCATCAACAATTGGATACAAACAAATTGGCCATCCGAATAACAGATAAAGAGAACATTTTCTACTCAATAATGACCGAGACTGAATGGTGGCTAAAAAGCAATCCTTTTGGGTATGCAAAATGGTTTTTTCAAAGAGCAATATACAGTTCAAAACGAATGTTTGCCCTGAGCGAATCCGTCGACCCAGTTCGTCCGTTTCAAAAGGAAAAAATGCCGTTACAGCGTGTAGTTCAACTTTTAAAAAGACACAGAGATATAATGTTTTCCTCAGATGAGTATGACAGTGAAAACAAACCTATTTCTATTATCATAACTACTCTTGCGAGTAGAGCTTATGATAAAGGTGAAAATATTGCCGATGCTTACATAAACATTGTTAGTAGATTGCGGAGTTATATTGAAACAAAACTAAATCCTAAAACAGGTCAACAAGAAAGATGGGTAAGCAACCCAGTTAATGAAGCAGAAAATTTTGCTGATAAATGGGCATTAGTTGCTCAAAAAGAAGAATACTTTTATGCCTGGCTTGATAAATTGGAAGAGGATTTATCTGCGATTAAGTATGGTGAAAATAAGGGACTACATATTTTAAATGAATCATTTTCGGCGCAGTACGGAAATCAGGTAGTAAAGAGAACTTTTGCTGAGTATGGCGAAAAAAATAGGATTCTACGTGAGAAAGGAAATAGAAAAATGGCAATAGGTACTGGTCTTTTAGGCAGTGTTGGTAAGCCAATTCCTAATCATAATTTTGAAGGGAATATTTAAAGATGAGAAGTCAATATTTTAAAACCAATAGCAAGAGAAAGCTTAAAGGGATACTTTCTTCAGAACAGCTAAAAAAGATTAAAATAGATTTCCCAGATTCACAATTGGTCAAAAATTCTTGGGACAGCTTTCAAATCATAATAGAGATTCAACCTACGGCTATTAGCGAAAAGTACCAAATTCTCGTTAACTACGAAAAGAATAGGTCTATTAGAGTGTTTGTGATTGAGAAGGATTTAAAAATTGCTTCAAACAGAACCAAGCTACCTCACGTCTATAATAGTAAACAACAACAGTTGTGTTTGTTTTCCCCCAGTAAAAAAGAGTGGAATGGATTTACTTATATTGTGGATACGGTAATTCCTTGGGCAAGTGAATGGCTTTATTATTACGAATTATGGCTACCAGAAGGGCAATGGTATGGTGGTGGTCATAATGAATACCCTAATGAAGATTATACAAACATTATAAGAGATGAAAAATAAAAAGTTTAAAATACTTTCCATAGATGGTGGTGGAGTAAAGGGTGTATTTCCAGCAATGTTCTTAATGCTACTTGAGGATGAACTAAAAAATCGCTCGGATGGTAAATTCCAGATTTATCAGCATTTTGATTTGATTACAGGGACTTCGACTGGTGGAATTATAGCAATTGCGTTAGCACTTGGCATTCCCGCTAAGGAAATTTATAATCTTTATTTAGATAATGCCAAAGGGATATTTGGCAAAAAGAAGTCTTTCTGGTTTGGACAAATTCGTAATTCTGCACACGAAAGAGAATTTTTAGAAAAGTTGGTGCGCAATAAATTTAAGGAAATAAATGATGGCGTAGAACCAAGGCTTGATGATTGTAAAACAGATGTTTGCATCCCCATATACGATTTGATCCAGGGCAATCCAAGTGTTCTCAAAACAAAATACCATCCCGCATTTGAGCGAGACTACCATATTCCTGCATACCAGGCTGCAATGGCAACATCTGCCGCACCCACCTATTTTAATCCTTACACATCCGAATATGTAGATTTGAAAGGGACAAAGAGAATTTTCTCAAACAAAGTAGATGGCGGTGTGATGGCAAATAATCCAACTTTGGTAGCTTTCTTAGAAGCAATTAAAGCTTTTAAAGTTGAAATGTCTCAATTGGAAATACTGTCGTTAGGTACTGGTCATAAAAAATTTACTGATGGTAATTCTCGGAAAAGATGGGGGCTTTACTACTGGATGAGAAAAGACAAACGTCAACGGCTAATAGATTTATTTATGCAAAGTCAATCACAACTCGTTGCAAATTATATCAGTCTTTTATATCAAGGAATCGATAAGTCGGAAAAGGATAATCCTAATTTTATTTACGATCGAATAGATGTTTTGCTCAACGAAGATAATTTTATTGATATGGATGAGAGTGACCCAACAAAAATTAAAAATTTTGCCGAATTAGCTTCAATTGCATTTCAGCATAATAGAAGTTCAATCTTGCAAAAACATTTTTACTAATAATAAACCTCACAACTAATCACTTTTTGCGGTAAATCAAGAATTCTGCAATAAGCTGTTTAAATATCTTTTTAGTTGTTTTAAAAACTTCTTTAAATAATTTCTTCATTGTACATTTTTTAGAGTAGTTAATAAGATTAGACTAATATGCTTCGGATGTGCTTGGATAAAAGAATTTTCATCCCGATTGCTCATAAGGCCCAATTCCAAGGAGCACCAACTGTTTCCTGAAACACTTGAAAATTAAAAAACTTCACACCCCTACTTTCAAAGCCTAAATGCTTTCTAATTTGGTTTTGTAATTGATAGACAAACCAAGTAGACTCATTTGAATTTCTAGATTCGTATTTTTCAACATACACCTAAATCCCTCTTGCAGTGGGATTATGAGAATGATTGCAGTGCAAAGAAATAAACAAATCAGCATTCAGTGCCTTTGCCAGTTTAGTACAATCGGATAAGGAAATAAGCGTATCGCTATACCGGATCAAATAAATATCCACTGGTTTTTATGACTTTTCGTTGAGCCTTAAAGCTCCAAGGTTATATCCAGTACCACATCTGTTTATTTAATGCGATTTATTCCGATGGCACCAGATTCTTTTCCCCTGTGTCCAACATCAATAACAATTCGTTTTCTGGTTGCCGGTTCTTGTCAAAATTGATGCACATATTCAGGAACAAAATCACAAAATTGATGTTTTTGTCCCCTCCTCCCCTTTCCACATTTCAAGTTATCAACACCCCATTTTCAAAATTTCATAGCATTTAGTGCTAAATGAAACCATTGAAAATCAACTAACTACAAATAATATTTTATCCACAATTTATTGATTTTCAATAATTTAAGTCATTAAATTTCTAATTTTCTCATAACGAAATCGAATCAAAAATTTAAAATTTTCCGTTATGAAAAAATCAATCTTCCTGGCAACTTTTTTATCGTTGCTTTCCACTTCACTTTTTGCGCAAATCGGCGGGATCGAAGATTCTGTGGCTGATATTTCCGATACTATAAGGAATATATTTCCAATTATACTTGGAATCATCTTTTTGGTCGGCTTTCTTTTTAATGCCGGCCACTTCTTTGGGGAAAACTCCGATCTCAAAAAGGGAATTACCCGCGTCCTGGTCTTTGTACTTATAGCAGGAGCCGTGGTAGGCATCTTCACTTATTTGATCAGCATTGTAGTTTAATTCTTAAAAGGTAAAATCATGAAGAAGTATGAACCTTATAGGAACATTCGGAAGGGTGCCGTCATCTTTGGGCTTTCCCTTCCCCTATTTGCACTAATGATGCTTTCAATTATCGCTTCCCTGTTGGTCATCATTTTTTCCTTCAGCCTGGGTATGATTATCAGCGCTATGCTCTTTAATGCATTCTTGTATATCGGGTTAAACCGTACCAGCAGGCTCCTAGAATTTATGCAGATGACAGGGGCATTTCCGAAAATGATTAGTAACAAAAAAGATTCTGGTATCGATTATGAAAAAAATTAAGCTTTCCTCCCACTGGCCAATTGCCGATATCCGAGACAATATCGTTTTTTCCGGTAATGGTAACGTTGTGATATGTTATCAGCTGGACCTCCCTGAAATCTATTCCCTCTCAGAGAAAGATTTTGAAGACCTGCACGCCACCTGGTTCCAGGCGCTTAAATCCCTACCGGTGGGTACAGTAGTGCACAAGCAGGATATTTATGAGAAAAAAGCATTCACTGCAACTGCACTTCCAAACAAAACCTTTTTGGAAAAGGCCACCCGGGATCATTTTAAAGATAGAGAGTTTATGGAACACCGCTCCTTATTATTCTTCACCCTGACCAGGAACAAAGCGTTAAACAACTCCAAATACGTAAACCCTTTTCGAAAAGTCTCCAGAGGCATCATCAGGGAACTTGATGCGAACCTGCAAAGTTTTATCAGCTCGGTAAGTGATTGTGTTTCCTTTATAGCAAACAGCCGAAAGATTTACATACAAGCATTAAAACCAGAAGAAATCACCAATCTCACTACCGAATATTTTAATGGTTTCAATGAGGGTTTCGATACCGATATCCTACTCGAAAAACAACATATTCAAACTGGGGATAATTATTTTGATGCCTTAGCTATCAATAGCGAGCTGTGCTTTGGCGAAAGGGTACAGTCGAGCAAGACCAATGAGAAATTCACATCCGATGATTTTGTATTTCACCAGGGGTTTATTGATGGGCTGGGGCTTCATTTAAAGGAAAACCATATAGTCAACCAGATCCTCTACCTAGATGATAAACACAAGTGGCGCAAGCTACTGGATAAAAAAGTAGAAGAACTTAGCAAAAGTTCCAACTTTGGATCACAAAACAAAGTCGTTCTAGGAAAGATTCAGGAAATCCTGGAAAAAATTAATAGCGATGATAACGCACGGATTATCCGGGGCCATCTTAATGTCATCTTTTGGGATCGGAATCCTCGTAATTTGGAAGGCATTGCCTCTAAAATTAAGGCGGAGTTTAAGGAACTGGATATTACCCCTTACGCTCCGCGGGGCGAAGAACGAAAGAATTACCTGCTGAACAGCTACTGCTGCTTCTCTTCCAATTTTTCCGATGAAGATCTTTATGTGACCGATTTAAAACATGCCTTGTGCCTATTTATCAATAACACCAATTACAAATCGGACCCTACCGGTATCATTTTTAATGACCGCGAGCATAACATTCCTGTGCTAAAAGATGTTTGGGATGAGGGAAAGAAACGCATTAAGGCGCGGAACTTTGCCATCTTCGCCCCTACCGGGGAAGGGAAATCCTTTTTGGCCAATAACATCCTGCGCCAGTATTTTGAAAACGGAGTACGGCTGGTGATTATCGATCTTGGAGGTTCTTATACCAAGTTCGCTAAACTCTATCCTGATAAGTACACTGTATTGCGCTACGAGAGCGGAAAGAGTTTAGGGATCAATCCTTTCTACATATCCAATCCCAATGATGTAAACCCGGAGCGGTTGGAGGATCTTTTAGTGTTCCTATTAGAACTCATTGCTGCAGATGATAAAGTTACCAAAGCACAATCCGTAGCCATTAAAAAGATCCTCCGTTACTATTACAAAAACACCACGGAAAACCATTCCCTAGATAGTTTTTACCGTTTTATCGAGCAGCGAAAAGATGAGCTGCTGGAATCCCTTAAAATCCATCCCGACTACTTCAATGTTATTAACTTTTTGCATGTGCTCTCGGAGTATGTCGGCGATGGTCTATACAGCTTCTTATTTGAAGTTAGCGAAGATCAAACTTACAAGATCGAAGATAAGCGGCTGATTGTTTTTGAACTCGATGAAGTTAAGGACAATAAAGAGATCCTCTCGGTGATGCTCAAACTAATCAAGTCGGCGATCCAGCGTACGATCTGGAAAAACAGGGCAGAAAAGGGAATCATCCTTTTTGATGAATTCGCCAAGCAACTCAAGTTTGACAATGTCCTTGAAAGCGTTGAATTCTACTACCAGGCCATCCGTAAACAGAACGGTGCCATTGGAATTATTTTACAATCCATAAATCAGCTTCCTAATAATGCGACTTCCTCAAGCATCCTGGAAAACACCCAGGTGATCTACAGCCTGAATAATGAAAAAGGTTATGAAGAACTGGCCAGGCGCTTGAGCCTGTCCAGCCACGATCTCAACCAGTTGAAATCGATCAGGAATAATTTGACCGGCAAGTGCAAGTACACCGAGATCTTCATTAAGATAGGCAAGGAAAGCAACATTTTCCGCCTGGAAGTACCACCCGAAGTCTATGCCGCCTATCTCACCGACGGCACCGAAAACGAGGTCATAATGGCCATTTATAATGAGACCAAAAATATGGAAAAGGCTATAGAGGAATTCATCAGGAAGGCCTAAATGCTCATTAACAATTAAAACAATTCGATATGAAAAATAAACACAAAACCTGGATACTCACACTTGCCCTAGCTTTATTTTCATCTGGCCACATTGTGGCCCAGGGGATGCCGGTGTATGATAACACGAACTTTGTCAGCCTGGTTAAATCTCTTGTGGAATCAGCCAAGCAAACCGCTAATCTTGTCAAGACCGTCAACTTTTTAAAGGCACAGAAAGAGAATATAGAGAAGGTCAATAGCGTGGTACAGGATTTAAAAGCCGTTCGTGAGATCGGTCGTAACAATCAGCGGCTTATTGCGGTGATGCAGGATGATCTTCGGGATATTTTGAATTCCCCTTATATCAAACCCGACGAAATAAGCAGGGTGACCGAATCCTTCAGTGCCGTGGTAGATAACTCCCTGGAGACCGCAAGCTTTATCGATGAGATTTTATCAAGTGATCATTTAAAAATGAGTGATGCCGAGCGGGCGGATGTTCTAAAGCGAAAAGAACTCGAGTCTAAAGAAATGGTGACCGATGTGCGGCTAAAAACCAAGCGTTACCGCGAGATCATTTCTTTTCGGGAAATGCAGGACAGGATCAATAATCGGGAAACAGGCTTTTGATGATGGAAGGGGTAATCATATTGGCTGTAGGTGTCGAATATATCGATGGTGTTTTCCAAACCATCCAGGAGAGCGAGTTTTCCCGCTATACTATTGTTAGCATGAAAACTTTGGCTGTACTTTTCTTTTTGGTAAACATCCTTAAAAAGTATAATGAAGGGATAGCCGATAGGCAGGGCTATACCTGGGGGCTTTCCCCCGGTGATTTGGCAAAAAACTTTGCGGTGGTTTTACTAGTTATTTTTTCAACGCAAATCCTGGGTTTTTTTGACAATATTCTTGTAGCTATTGAAAATCAATACCGCGATACAGCTCCTGCCCTATTGCCACTTCAGATGCAGGAGATCCCCATCGAAGAAGATGTCTCCCCTATGGGGGCGATGCGTAAAGCTATGGCTTTACTTTATGAGGCTCTAGTTACGCCGCTATATGGGTTTAAAACCTTTGCTTTTCTTATCAGCCTGTTTTTATGGATTTTGGATTTATTCATTTATCCCTTATTCCTTGCGGAGCGCTACTTCCTGCTTGGGATTATGCAGGCCTTTTTTCCGCTGGTACTTAGCCTGGCGGTATTTGAAAAGTTTCGCTCGATGGCCTATGGTTTTTTCCGGTTGTATGCAGCGGTATATATGCTGGTGCCTGCATTCTTCCTGGTTAATGTATTTATCAATGCTCTTTATACGGAAATCAACACCAATTTTTGGGAAAACCTATTCGGTACGGATTACGGGAGCGGTTTTTTTGCCCCTGTGGTAGAACTGGGTTCGATAGTATTTATCGTTTTTTTAAAATTCAAGCTCTACCGGCGTGCCATTTCATTTACCCTGAGACTGTTCACCACTTAATCAATAGCAACCGATATAACCACTTTAAATCATTGAAAAAAATATTCTAAAAATGAAAACACCTTATAAAAATATCTATTCGGTATTAAAGGTAAACCGCTTTATCGTGCTGGCCGTAGTGCTTTGCTCGATGTTTTGCAGTGTGTTTGCAATTTGGATGGCCATCTCCACCAGGAATAAGGCCTTGAACAGTGCCTTCGCCATCAATACCGACGGCAGTATTATTCCTTTAAAACTGGTTACCCAAAAAGAAAACTTCCGGGTAGAGGCCCTGGCCCATTTGGAGCTGTTTCACACCTACTTCTATAATATTGATGCCAGCAGCTATGAGAAAAACCTGGAAAAAGCATTATGGCTTGGCAATAGTTCGGTAGATAACCTATACAGGCAGAAAAAGGCCGAAGGGGTTTACAACCGCTTATTGCAGTACTCACTGGTTCAAAAGGTATTAACGATCGATTCGCAGCTCGAAGAAAAGGAGGAATCGTTTCATTTTAAAACCACTGTTATTTTTGAAATCAACCGCGGCAATATAGTAGACACCTATGAATTAGTAAGCTCAGGAAAACTGCTCATCGTAGATCGACACTTTCCCCATAACCCTCACGGACTTCTCATAACGGATTATTTCGAAAACAGTTTAAGAAAAGTACCCTCACAAAATTAAAATTAGAACGGATGAAAATTGAAAAGAACAAAATTGTATTCATTAGCGTCCTGGTGGTCATTGTGATTTTTCTTGTCACCTATACCTTAATGATCACTGGGGAGGAGGAAGAGCAACAGGAAAACCTCAGGCAAACGGAAATCCCAGCCCTTGAAGAAGAAAGCCAGCAAACCTATGATTCCAAACTGGAGGCTATTGATAACCTCAAAGAAGTTCGGGATAGGAATGCGCCAAGTATTTATGATGAAACGTTTTTGGATTCTTTAGGTTATTACGACACCGAGCTTTTGGAAAAAGAAAAAGAGCGCAAGATCGATAGTATTTATGAGCTGGGAAAAGCCCGGCAGGCGCAAATTGTAAACCTTACACAAACTCGGCCAACCAGACCACCGGAGAATAACGGCTCATACTCAATTAAAACAATAGCGAAGGCTGATACTGCAGAGATTCAGGAAGCGCAAAAAATAGCGGCCAAAGAAATGGAATTGGAACATCAATTATTCTTTGCTTCTGCATCTATGAAACCCGAGGTTTCTTCCAAAGAAGCTACCGATAAGGAAATTAAGGTGGTCGTCGATGGCACCCAGGTAGTCAAAGCCAACTCCAGGCTTCGGATGCGACTTTCGCAGCCTGCCAGGATTGGTGATAAACTTATTCCCAAAAGCACCCCGGTTTTTGGTTTTGTTAGTTTTCAGCCTAATCGTGTCCTGATTGAGATTGAAAATATCAATAAGCATCAAACTAGCCTAAAAGCTTTTGACCTTGAAGATGGTAGCGAAGGTATCTACATCGAGAATAATTTCCGGGCGGAAGTAACCACGGAAGTCTTGGATGATGTAATCGGTGATATTAATATCCCAAGTGTACCCCAGGTCACTGGAATAAGCAAAGTATTTCGCCGAAATAACCGCAATGTAAAAGTGACCATTCTAAATAATTACAGATTAATTCTCAAAGCCAGCAGACCTGAATCAAATTGGGGATTGGCTAACCAATAAAACAATCATTATGAAAAAGTATATTTTAACCAAGGCCGCTCTACTTGTTTTTATTATGACCAGTGCACAAACCCAGGAAAAACTGGACACTATTTACGCTAATGAGTACAAGAATGTTGCGCTATTTTTTCCAGAGGAAATTAGCCAGGGTATTACCGGTGCTGAGCATTTTGTCTTTACCTACAACCGGGAAAAGCAGCAACACTTCGGACTGCTGCAGGCCAAGCCCGGCAGAGAAAGTAATTTACTTGTTATCGGAACAAATGGTTCGGTATTCTCCTATATCCTGAAGTATAAGAAACAGCTTTCCCGGCTGAACTATTTTATCCCTGAAGCGGAAAGGATTGGAAAAGAAAAGCCAGTTGTCAAGGATTCAGTTAAGGACAAAAAACCGCAAAAGAACTTAAACAAGAAGGAAGATCATTACCGCAGATTCTGCAGCTACCTGCTGAGTAAAAAGCAACACATAGGCCGCATAAAAAAACGCAAGAACGGTATTATTTTAAGTGTTGAGAATATCGTTTATAATAAGGAGCAGCTCTATTTTGTGATCGAAATTGAGAATAGATCCAGCCTGGATTATGATCTTAATTTCTTAAACCTGGCGATTGAAACCCGCAAAAAGGGAAAGAAGAAATCCTTACAACGCTTATACCAGGATCCGGTTTTCAAGTACAACTTGCCGGCTAAGATTGGAAAAAAACAAACGGTAAGATTGGTTTATGTGATGCCAAAATTTTCCTTGTCTAAAGAAAGGAGGGCGATATTGGAACTTAATGAAAAGGATGGGGAACGTAATTTAAAACTAAAGATCTCCCATCGGTTTATTAATAATCCTAATTGATAATTTTGAAAAATTCCGACTTTAAAAGTTTAAATTTTTCTGGCTTTTGCACCCCTGCCAGTCAGTCTATAACGCTGTTTACTACTTTGTGGTTTCTCGGGAATGGTCATTTCAATCAAGCCTTCGGCAAGTGCAGGTTGCAAATAATTTTTTCTAAAATTTTCTCTATCGGAAAGTCCTAAATGATATTGCAACTCACTTCTGCTATCTTCACCATTAATCACATTTAAGAGATCCTGAACTTGCGGGGTTACTTGCGGGGTCTCTTGCAGGGTTACTTGCGGGGTTTCATTAGTAGTTTTATCAAAAACTTCTTCTGAAGCTGGAAAAACCATTCGTAAAAAGTTCTCGGAGAAACGGAAGGAATCTTTACTATAGGATTCTAATATTCTGGGGATCCCCGATCCAAGTTGTTCTACCAAATCTAGGTCTTTATAAATGCGCATTAATTCTTTGTTGCGGGGAATCGAAAAACCTTCAAAAAATTCATTTTTACTTAAGCCATCCGGTAAAGAACCTGCAGAAGTGATTTCTATCCGATCACTAAAAATTTCAAACTTTGGAGCTATTTCACGAGTGTAATCATTATGGACAAAGGCATTTATAATGGCTTCCCGCAGTGCAATGGCATTCCAAAGACGATGTTCTTTTCGTTCACTGTGGGTGATTTTGGTAATCGTTCGATTTTCCAAGTTCATTTTATCCAATACGCTCTTAGTGGCTTTTATTAAAGAGCAGTAACCATATTCATTACTTTCAACTAAATCGACCCGTGTATTCCCTTTATACTTAGCTAATTTAACAGAAACATTATTTTCATCTGCTAATAAATATGCTGCATAATTCAAGTCTCCTCCTGTCGTAGTTAGCTCTAAATTTTTTCTGAATTGTTTGTTGAGGGGCTTTTGTTTTTCCTGGTAATATATATGAAGTTGCTCAAACCTTAAATCCTGTCGGTGTGCTTTTATTTTTCCGATAGAATTTCGGGTACGTGTGGCAAAAAGTTCTTCAATGAGTTTTTGTGACATAGGCTCTGCCGCAGAACCAAGCCGTATAAAACAACCTTTTTCACTCATTCCAAATTTTTTGAGATGGTAAGGTTTTTCTGAACCGCTTGCTACGATGATTTTCAGAATATCATTCCCATCCCGTTCCTCAGTTACAATATCAAATAACCCAAGTGCAGAAGGCCGTATATTGTTCCTTACCCTATCCTTAATTTTCAATTGCACACTATCAGGATCTTTCACCCCAAAAGTTCTTCCTTCCTTATCAATCCCTATATAGATAATACCGCCTTCACGATAATTTAAAAAAGCAACAACTTCTTTCTCCAAACCATCGGAAAGCTCCCTTTTATATTCTATACGGTTGGTCTCACTCATAAAAAAGATTTTAACGCCACAAATATACTTATAATTACTGGTCAAATATAGACTTGGCCTCCTTATACACCCGCTCAAAATTAGATTCCAAATCAGCTTTGGAATAAGGTTTTTGATCTTTAGCCGAAGGCAGATCGCGCCTAATATTCTGCAATCTAAACTGTACCTTTTTATCCTTTCCATCTGCATAGGTTATAAATTCTCCCTGGTTCAGGCGAAAGAAAACATCGGCACGGATTTTTGGGATTTCCTTCTCCCCGGTTGTTACTCGGGTATCAAAATCAAGGCTATACCCGCGGTTGACACTGGTGGTAGGTTTCTTTACAATTTCAAAAAAGCGCTCGTAGTATTTGGCGGTGTCGGGGTCATTTACCTTTCCAAAGAACTGGTAGGACAGGTTGCTTAAAATAGCCTTACTAGCTTTATCCCCATACATCATATCATTTTGGATCTTATCCTGCATTACATAAATAGTAGCGATATCATAACTCCTCAGGGTTGCCGGGATCCGGTGCATATTCAACAAACGAAGGGTGGGGGCTTCTTCCATCAGTAGGAAGGAAGCTTTGGAGTTTCGCACACTCATTTGTTTAGTTATGGTATGGATAATAGTGGCTATTACCGGAGAGTAGGAAGCTTCGTATTTTGGATTGTTCACTACGGAAATAACTGCAGGGTTTTCTTCACTATTAATATTAAGCGGAACCTCATCTTTAGAAAGCACCATAAAAATCTGCTGGGTACTGATCCTTTTAAGCGCATTGGCCAGGGTACTTTTTACACCGGCCGTTTGCCGCTCAGAATCTTTCCCACTGATAAAGGCATCGGCCATTGCTCGGGAGGTGGTATTGGTTTCCAAAAACTGGATCAGGCTATCGGTATCCAGGTACTGGTAGGTAGCGATAAGGTGCGGGAGCGTACAAAACTTCGGGTAATCCGTTTTTAATTTCCAGATCAGTCCCCCGATTAGCCCTTCTGCGGCATCATTAAAAAATTTTGTAGTCCCCGAGGTACCTGACTCTCGTTGTTCAAGTAGGTTTTCCACTAGGACCCGGGAGACTTCATTGACGCTTTCCTCATTTTCCAGGTATCGTGGAGCTATGGGATTCACCCGATGGATGATTTTATCAAAGGAAATAATCTTAAAGGGAATTTCCCGGTCCTTAAAAAGGGGATAGGCCATTTCGGTAAGCTCAAAGTCCTTATAGTCGTGAATCACCCCACAAAAATTTTCCTTTTGAAAATGCTTTAAAAAGCCATACACCACGCTTTCGGTCTTCCCGCTTCCGGCAGAGCCAATAACGGAAACACCGCGTTTAATATTCTCCAGTTTAAATTTTCCGTTGGTGGTCGTAAAACCGACTTGGTATTTTCTATCGATCTTTTTATTATTCTCACCCTTATGTAAAAATACATACATCAGGGTATTGATTAGGAGCAACGGACACCCCAGGAATAATAAAGCCGGAATCCACTGGTTATCC
>NZ_DCAP01000041.1:0-239 GCF_002311535.1 Salegentibacter sp. UBA1130
CCTGCCGAGAACCAAATTTCCATGTTAGGTGAAATTACCCAGATGGGTGCCGTAAAAAATTCAAAACCAAAACCATTGGATTATGGGGTTAAATTTGAAACTTTACTCCAGGCTGAAACAGATTCCGGAAAGGTTTATTCAGATGCTTCCGGCTTAAAAATAGAAGGTGCTAAAGAAGTTACCTTGTATTTGGTAGCTAATACTTCCTTTTATACTGAAGATTTTCAGCAGAAAAATAG
>NZ_DCAP01000041.1:418-5512 GCF_002311535.1 Salegentibacter sp. UBA1130
GACTGGAGGCTTTTAAGAAAGGAAAGGAAGACCGGGCACTAATTACCGACTTGTTCCAGTATGGTAGGTATTTGCTAATCTCTTCTTCCAGGCCCGGCACAAACCCGGCCAATTTACAGGGGTTATGGAACCAAAATATTGCCGCCCCCTGGAATGCCGATTATCACTTAAATGTAAATTTACAAATGAATTACTGGCCAGCAGAAGTCACCAACCTAAGTGAACTTCACGAGCCTTTATTTGACTATACTAAAGGTTTGGTTGAGCGGGGAAAAAACACGGCGAGAGAACAATATGGTTTAGAAGGAGCGGTGCTTCATAATGCTTCAGATCTATGGGGCGCACCTTATATGCAGGCTCGTGAAGCTTATTGGGGCAGTTGGATTCACGGCGGCGGATGGCTTGCACAACACTTTTGGCAACATTACCTATTCACTCAGGATAAAGAGTTTCTTAAAACTACCGCTTATCCCGTTCTAAAGGAGTTTGCTACATTTTATGCCGGCTGGTTGGTTAAAGATGAAAAAACTGGAAGTTTTGTTTCTTTCCCGGAAACTTCTCCCGAAAATTCTTACATCAACGAGCAGGGAGAAAGAGTTGCACTTTCTTATGGTAGTGCTATGGGGCATCAAATAATCGCCGAAGTATTTGATAACACCTTAAAAGCTGCAGAAATTCTAGATATAGAAGATGCTATTTTAGGAGAAATAGAAGAAAAAAGAAACAAATTAACCCCAGGGTTAAAATTAGGACCTGACGGTAGGATCTTAGAATGGACTGAGCCTTACGAGGAACCTGAAAAGGGACATAGACACCTTTCACATTTATACGCGCTTCATCCTGGTTCAGGAATCACGGAGGCCGATTCCAATTTATTTGTAGGTGCTCAAAAATCTATTGATTATAGATTAAAACATGGGGGTGCAGGAACCGGTTGGAGTAGGGCCTGGATGATAAACTTTAATGCGCGATTATTTGATTCTGAAGCTGCAAGGGAAAACATTCATAAGTTTTTTGAAATTTCCCTGGCAGATAATTTATTCGATTTACATCCTCCTTTCCAAATTGATGGAAATTTTGGCTATACCGCTGGTATTGCTGAGATGCTATTACAATCTCATGAAGGTTTTCTACGAATATTACCAGCTTTACCGGAGGCCTGGGAGCAAGGACATATTAAAGGTTTAAAAGCAAGAGGTGATATAGGTGTCGATATACATTGGGAACTGGGTAGATTAAAGCAACTTACTTTAAGAACAAACAAAAAACAACAGGTTAAAGTAAAATATGGCCAGGAAGAAATCAAAATTAAACTTCCCAGTAATAATCAAGAAGTAATATTGAATTCAGAATTAAAAATAATCCGTGATTTATGAAAAACCTCTATTTTATATTTTTTTACATTCTATTTATCATTTTTTCGACTTTAAATGCTCAGGAACAAAAACCGAATGTGGTTTTGTTTCTTGTAGATGATATGGGCTGGCAAGATACTTCGGTTCCATTTTGGACAGAAGAAACAGCATTTAATAAACTTTATCATACTCCAAATATGGAACGTCTGGCAAAGAAGGGAACTAAATTCACCCAGGCCTATGCAACTCCTATTTGTTCTCCTTCAAGAGTAAGTATTTTAACAGGAGCCAATGCAGCAAGGCATCGAGTTACAAATTGGACTTTAGATAAAAACGAGTCTAAAGATGCTGCCGATGAACACCTTGAGTTTCCAAGATGGAATATGAATGGAATTTCCAATAACGAAGATATTCCTAATTCTTTTGTGGCAAATACTTTACCTGAGCTTTTAAAAATGAACGGTTACTATACTATTCACGCAGGGAAAGCGCATTTAGGAGCTAAAAATACACCGGGTGAAAATCCTTTAAATTTAGGTTTTGACGTAAATATTACGGGTCACGCCGCCGGGGCACCGGAGAGTTTTTTAGGAACAGAAAATTTTGGGAATGGAAAAGCCGGCAAGTCAGAGTGGGCCGTACCCGGTTTGGAAGAGTATCACGGTAAAGATATTTTTTTAACCGAAGCTATTACGCGTGAAGCATTGCAAAGTTTAGATGAGGTGGTTGGTAAAAAGCCTTTCTTTTTACATATGTCACATTATGCTGTGCACGTACCTATTATGGCTGATGAGCGTTTTTATCAGAAATATCTTGATACAGGTCTGGATAAGACTGAAGCTAAATACGCTTCTATGGTTGAAGGAATGGATAAGAGTTTGGGGGATATTATGGATTATCTGGAAGAAAATAATTTAGAAGAAAATACGATTATTCTTTTTATGTCAGACAATGGCGGGTTAAGTGCACATGCTCGTGGAGGAGAACCACATACGCATAATACCCCTTTAAACAGTGGTAAGGGTTCTGCCTATGAAGGAGGAATTAGGGTGCCTATGTTGGTCTACTGGCCTGAAAAAACCAAACCTGCATCCAGTATTGATGATTATGTTATAATTGAAGACTTTTTTCCCAGTATCCTGGAAATGACCAAAAGCCATATACCTGCTTTAAAACAAAAAGTGGATGGCCAAAGTTTTGTGTCATTAATTGAAGAAAATAATCAATCTCGTAATCAACGTCCATTATTCTGGCATTACCCTAATAAATGGGGTGGTAGTGGTCCTGGAATTGCCACATTTAGTGCAATTAGAAAGGGAGATTATAAACTTATTTATTACCATAAAGATCGCCGTTTTGAATTATTCAATATTAGAAAAGACATTGGGGAAACCTCCAATATTTCAGAAACTCATACTAAAAAAACAAAGGAATTAGCTACAATTTTGAGTTTGTATCTAGAATCGGTTGATGGGCAAATGCCTTTAGATAAAAGAACCAATAAGAAAGTAGAACTACCTATTAAAATATTTAAATAATGAAAAAACCAATTTTTTTACTGCTGTTATTAGTATTAATCAGCTTGATTTCTTGCAAAGAAAAAGTAACTGAACCGGAAGCGGTAGGACCTGTTCCATCACAAAGGCAATTAGCCTGGCAGGAGTTGGAATACTACGGTTTTGTTCATTTTAATATGAATACGTTTACCGATATGGAGTGGGGCGAAGGCGGCGAATCTCCAAAGAATTTTAACCCTACGAACCTCGATACAAGGCAATGGGCAAAAACCGCTAAAGATGCCGGGATGAAAGGAATAATCTTAACGGCAAAACATCACGACGGATTTTGTCTTTGGCCAACAGAAACCACGGAGCATTCAGTTAAAAATTCTCCCTGGAAAAATGGCGAAGGAGATGTAGTGAAAGAACTGGCAGAAGCCTGTAAGGAATTCGGACTAAAATTTGGCGTTTACTTATCACCATGGGATCGTAATCATCCTGAGTACGCCAGGGAAGAATATGTGAAAGTTTTTCATAAACAATTGGAGGAGCTTTTAACAAACTATGGACCTGTATTCGAGGTATGGTTTGATGGAGCGAATGGCGGGACCGGTTATTATGGAGGTGCTAATGAAAACCGCAAAATTGACGACGCAACCTATTATGAGTGGGATAAAGTAACCAAAATAGTTAGGGAGCTTCAGCCTGAAGCAGTAATTTTTAGTGGTGGGAATCCAGATGTGCGTTGGGTTGGCAACGAACATGGCTTTGCAGCTGAAACAAATTGGAGCCCATTTACCCCAGGGAGTGGAAATCTCCAAAATGGAGATGATGACGGGACACATTGGATTCCCGCAGAAGCTGATGTTTCCATTAGGCCGGGTTGGTATTATCACGCCAGGGAGGACCACCAGGTAAAAACATTGCCACATTTGTTGGATATCTATTATAAATCGGTTGGTAGAAATGCCTCACTTTTATTGAATTTGCCTGTGGATACCCGTGGTTTGGTGCACGAAAATGATGCAGAACAGTTGATGAAGTTGCGGAAGCAGTTAGATAAAGATTTTGCAGAGAATTTAGTTGAAGATGCCAACGTAGTAGCTTCCTCAGAGGCAGGCTCTCATTATAGTGCTCAAAAGACTATTAATGGGGATACTAAGGCTTATTGGATGCCACAAAAGGAAACCATAAAGTCAAACATAACGATTGAGTTCGATGAGCTGCAGGAAGTTAACCGGTTTGTAGTTCAGGAATATATTGCTTTAGGACAGCGTGTGAAGTCTTTTACTTTAGAAGGGAAGATTAATGGAGAATGGAAGGAAATAGCATCTGAGACTACCATAGGCTATAAGCGAATATTAAGGTTTGATCCTGTAGAAGTTTCTGCATTGCGTTTGAATATTACAGATGCTAAAGCACGACCTTTAATTTCAAATATTGAGGCTTATAAGGCACCTTTAATGATGGAAGCTCCAGAAATTGTACAGCATAAAGATGGTTTGATTAGCATTGAAAGCTATGATAAAAACCTGGAGCTTTATTATACCTTAAATGCAGAAGAGCCTAACAAGGATTCTAAACGATATTCTGAAGAATTTTTACTACAGGATCCTACCCGTGTAATAGCGGTAGCATATAACCCCGGAACTAATTCATATAGTGAAGTTTCCAACATTAGGCTGGATATACCCAAGAAGAATTGGAGAGTATTGAATGAAAATGACGATGCAGGAAAAATTATTGATGCCGATGAAAATTCAGTATGGACAAAACAAGGGAAACTTCCGCAGGAGGTAATAGTAGACCTCGGTAAAACCTATAATTTAAAAGGATTTACTTATTTACCCCAACAAAGTAGATGGCCACAAGGTGTAATTGCAGATTATGAATTTATGCTTAGCGAAAATGGAAAACAATGGAAGCAAGTAAGTGAAGGTGAATTTTCAAATATTAAAAATAATCCTATAGAACAGCTTATTGAATTTAAAACTACAAAGGCACGATATTTTAAATTCGTAGGAAAACGAAGTGCTGATGATACGGAAGTTCTGGGAATTGCTGAAATAGGAGTAATTACAGAATGATAANNTGGATCAATAGCAGCAACAAGAATATCTGCAAATACTACAAATGGGTTCAGCATAATTCAGTATGCTGGCAACTCATCGACAGCCACAGTTGCTCATGGTTTATCGCAAGGCCCGGAAATTATTTTCGTTAAGTCTTTAGACAATACT
>NZ_DCAP01000036.1:0-102793 GCF_002311535.1 Salegentibacter sp. UBA1130
CGCATTGTTACTTACCGATTACAGGCCAGTATAGCAAGAAAAAATAAAAATATCTCTGTTAATAGATAATACGGTTTTTTCTAATATTCCATTTTTAATCTTTTCCAGCTCTGTTTTGTTTAGGTATACCATATCTACTTGCTCAAACCGGAGCTTGAATTTTTTACTAGGATTTTTTTCAATCCAATCCAAATCTCCGGCTAGGCCCATTAACTTTTTGAAACGCTCCATATGCTTCATTACTCCGTTATTATGAAGACCTGGCAAGTCTCGTAAAAAACTTTCAAATCCAAGAGTAAATTGATAATCAATCTGCTTTAAATAGATATCAGAAATATTTAAGTGTGTTTTTAGATATTTTTGCAAGTAAGATTCTGTAGTGTAGTAGTTTTTCATTGTTCCATACTTCAGAATTTTATCCATCTTTTCTTTATGATAATTAATTAAATAGGTTAGTGTAAAATGTTGTTGATCGCTTTTTAAGTATCGCGACTTGATTTTCTGTGGATTTATAACCTGGTCTTCTTTCACAAGAGTATCATATGCATCATATAATAAGGCTTTGGTTTCATCAATCTTTTTATTGATCTGTTGACTTTCCGGGCTATTCCCTTTTAATCTATTTCCAGCCTGATTCCATTTATCAATTGGAATAGTACGTTTTAAACTAATTTCAAGGAATTTACCGTTAACGGTAATTCGGGCATAAAGAAGGGCTAGACCTGATTGGTTTTTCTTTTTTCGGACAACAAAAGAAATAGAAAAGGTTTGACTGGTACGCATAGCTTTACAATTTAAATTAAACAATCATTAAGAATACGAAGTCAAACTGCACATGTAATTATAGTACATGAGACGTATAAAAATACAATAAAAAAGCTCACGATTAACTCACAGTTATAGCCATGAACTCACGATTAACTCACATTAAATTTGAAATGTTTTGTTAAATTTTGAGAAACAAAAAAGGGTAACTATATGAAAACCATACAATTACCCTTTATTTGTGATATTTTGAAATCTTAAAAAGTCGGGATGACAGGATTTGAACCTGCGACCCCACGCCCCCCAGGCGTATACGCTACCAGACTGCGCCACATCCCGATTTGAAGTATGCTCAATTTCAATTTTTAGAACTACCTATTTTAAAGGTGGTTCCTTAACAACCTATCCTGAGCAAGAGCAAGTCATCTATTTAATTCAAGTCACAAATTAAAGTGCTTATTTACTATTATCAAAGCGAAAATGTCATTTTTTAAGAACTTAAGCGTGGATATTCTTTAAATACCTGAGCATCAGTTTTAAATTTATTTTTCATAAAAAAAGGTTGTTTAGAAAGTTAACATGCTTTCTAAACAACCATCAATATTCTTTTTAAAATATTTTATTCAATAATGAGCTTTTTTTTCGGTATTACTGAATATTTTCCTGGATTTTTTCTATGGCGTTTTGTATAGATTTATCGGGTTCTATAATATTATTGCTTCCCCAAAATTGTAGATCGGTAAAACCAGAAATATCATCGGCCATCACTACTCTTTTGTTTAAAAAGTTATCCCCTTTCTTAATTCTATCTTCGTTTTGTGGTTGCCAGTTGGTAACAGCCATTTCAGAATCTACAAAGTATCTGGAATTAAATAATTTTTTCTTCCAATTTACCACAAAAAGAAGCTGCGCATTGGAATAACCAAAATACCATTTGCCATCTTGTTGATGGTAATCTATATCATACATCACCTCAATAGGGTACACTTTAGTGCCCCCAGGTTTTTTATTTACAAACATATTGGTAGCAGCGCGCCGGTTATCTACATTCATATTCAGTTTGGCTCTTACCAGGCTTTGAGTTTCAGCATCTATAAACAGCGTTCCAAAGAACCAGGGCATATCTTTATTCATATCTTCAAATCGCACTACATGCAAGTAGCGGTTATCAATTTGAGTAGGCTCTTCAAAACTGAATTCATAATTATCTAAATCCCGCTCATAAAAGAGGTAATCTGGATACTTCATTACATCTATAAACAGCGTATTAAAGGGGCCGCCACGCAATTTTAGGGCCAGGGTATCTAAACGTTCATAATCAGCCGTTTTTCGGGCTTTAACAAGTTCTATATCTTCTTCACCAAAATCACTATAGGGTTTTTTATGAATTTTCACCACGGCTTCACTCAAGGAGACATTTCTATTCCCTTTGCTTATACTTTCTCTATAAAAGGCGGTCATTTGGGTAGGATCGTCAATATAATTATCTCCCCGGTTAGCCAACATGGTACGTACCAGCCTTCTTGCATCCCCGGCTTCATATACTTTAACTTCAGAAAGTTCTTCTACCACGGGTTCCAGGTAAATAATTGTTCCCCTGGGTTTAAAATAACTAAGAGGTAAATTCTTGCTTTGGTATCCCAAATAAGAAATATTTACCGTAGCAGGACCCGTTCCTTTTGGGACTTTTAAAGAAAATTTACCTTCAGAATTCGTCACCGTAGAAATATTGGTTTCATTTACAGATAAATGGGCGTTCACGATCACATCTTCATTATTGGAGTTGATCACTTCACCTTTGTATTCTACATAATCCTGATCGGAATCCTGTAAAAATGGCGAAGCTTTTAGGGGCGCGTAGAAAATAAGCATACCCACTAGAAATGGCATTAAAGTTTTTAAATTTTTCACAGCTATAAGTTTTTGATATTCATTCTAATATACGAAATTTTGAAGAAAATTAATAGTGAAATCTAAACTGAACACAATATTTTTCACTGAAGACTAAGAAGGTTTATAAATACATTAAAAATGATTAATTTCGAAGTGAAAAGCAATTGACCTAAGTTTTCCAGCAGTATGGGGCACCATCATCATAAGAATTCTTCTGAAAAAAATCTAAAACTTGTATTTTTTCTCAATCTCGGGTTTACCATTATTGAATTTATTGGCGGAATTTATGTAAATAGTATAGCCATTATCTCAGATGCTGTTCACGATCTTGGCGATAGCCTTTCACTGGGAACTTCCTGGTATTTAGATCATAAATCCCAACAAAAAAGCGACTCAAAATTCTCATTTGGATATCGCAGGTTTTCGCTTTTAGGAGCCTTGCTTAATAGTTTGATACTTATTGCAGGTTCGGTTTATGTGATTTATGAAGCGGTGGGCAGGCTAATGGCTCCCGAACATTCTGATGCAGAAGGAATGATGGTTTTTGCAATTATGGGAGTAATTGTTAACGGCTTTGCCGCCTGGAAATTAAGCAGTGGTAAAACCTTGAACGAAAAAGTGATTTCCTGGCATCTTATGGAAGATGTGCTGGGCTGGGCCTCGATCCTGGTGGTGGCAATTATTCTCCAGTTTAAAGACATTCATTACCTTGATCCGGCTTTGTCTCTGGTTATTACCATCTATATCTTATTGAATGTTTTTAAAAGGTTAAAAGAGACCCTTTTTATTTTTCTACAAGGTACCCCATCTGATATTAATCTTGATGAGGTAAAACAACAAATTAAAGAAATTCCAGGGGTAGCTTCCACACATCACGTACATATTTGGTCTCAGGAGGGAGAGCATCACGTTTTTACAGCTCACGTAAAACTGGAAAATATTAATAGCGTTGAGGAATACCTAAACCGTAAATCTGAAGTCTTAGAGTCTTTAAAAACCTATAATTTTGAACATTTTACCATTCAATTTGAACTGGATTCTGAAACCTGCAGTTTAGAGTAAAAATAATTTTTATTTTCAACCCGCAACCCGCAACCCGCAACCCGCAACTCGCAACCCTATTTCACCACCAAACTACTATATCCCTGCCCATTTCTGGTTAGCTGAATTTGAGTGCCAATTCGTTCTTTCAGGGAAGCTACGTGACTAATGATCCCAATAGTTTTACCAGATTCTGCCTGGAGTTTTTCTAATGTATCCAGGGTTTGATCTAAAGTCTCTGGATCTAGAGTCCCAAAACCTTCATCTATAAATAGGCTATTAATTTCTACGTTTCTGGAAGCGAGATCAGATAAAGCCAATGCGAGAGATAAACTCAAAAGGAAGGTTTCACCACCAGAAAGTGTTTTTACAGATCGCCTTTGTCCGCCCATATCTTCGTCTATCGCTACCAAACCATCGTCTTCACCTTCCAGGGCTTTATCAATTTTATAGCGTTCACTTAAATCCTTTAATCGAATATTTGCTAAATAAATTAGCTGAGATAAAGTTAAATCTTGCGCAAAATCATTAAATTTTTTACCCTGCCTGTCTCCAATTAATGTGTTTAAAAGTCGCCAACGTTTGCAATCTTTTTCCTTTTCGGCAATTTGATTTTCAAGCTCTTTTAGCCGAAAAATATTTTCCGCATTATTATTTAGTTTTCTTCTCAATTCTTCGCAATTAGATTGCGTAGATTCAAAAGCTCCCTTTTTTTCTTTTAGCTCCGCAGTTAGATCATCTTCAGAACGTTTACTTTCATTCTCTTTGAATTGTTTTAGTTGTTTTTTCAGGGTAGAAATTCCTGTTTCAACAATGCTTTTCTGTTTTAGAAAATCATCTTTTTGCTTTTTTAAATCAAAGAATTTATTTCCCGGTAAAAGTGAATGGTATGCATTTTCCAGACTTTCAAAATCTTTTTCTAAAACCTGTTGTTTTAGTTTTTCCTGTAAATCCTTATAAATCTTAGATTGTTCCTGAAATAGATCTTTTTGCTCTTCTTCGTTTTTCTGAAGATATTTTTTTTCCTGAAGTAATGAATTCCAATCATCCATTAACCGCTGACTATCATCACCAATATTTTTTCCTGAATATTTTTGCTGAAGTTCCTGCTGCAGTAATTTTCCGCGTTGTAGTATTTTCTCTAATTCCTCTAAAATTGGTAATCCACTAGCTAGGGACTTCAATTGCGGATTTATAGTTTCAAAAAATTCTAATTTTTCAATGGTAGTTTTTATCTGAGAAATCTGTGTTTCCCAATCAATAGCTTCCGGTTCTTTAAATTCAGAATATTTCTTCCTGAAAATTTCTTCGCTCTCGGTTATACCGATTTCAATTTCGTTTAATTGCTTTTTCGTTTTTTGTAGCGACTCATCTAAATGAGTTAATTTAGCTTGTGCTTGGGTAAGCTTCGAATTATGCGCATCTATTTCTAAAGTTTTTGCTGAAATTTTAGCCGCAAGATCGTCTTCAAAGTGGGGAAGATGTTCAGAATAAGGATGTTCTTTTGATCCACACAGCGGGCAGGCTTCTCCTGTTTTTAGTGAATTTCTAAGATCTTCTAATTGTGCTGTTTTTAACTGATTTTCTTTTTTAAGCTGAAGAATTTCGTGATCCTTTTTTAAAGAAATAAGCAGGTTTTTTTCTTCCTGAATAATTTTTGGCAAATTCTCCAATTCCGGCTTAAGGGAATCAATTTCTTTTTTTAAATCTAATTGTTTTTGCTTTTGTTCCAGGTTTCTTTCTGCAAAACTTCTGGCTTCCCGACTTTTTTCTAACTCGGTTTTTAAACGATTCTTTTCTGCAGCAATATTTTCTAAATCAACTTCTTTTAAATCGTTCTCCAGCTGTTTTTTCTGTTCAGTTTTTTCAGTTTTAAGATTTTCCAGGATTTCTTTGCCTGCTTTTAAATCATTCTCCGGAAACTCCAATTTTAATTCCCTGATTTCAGTTTTAAATAATTGTAGCTTACTTTTATAATCGCGTCCCAGGGAAGCTTTTTCTTCCTGGAGTTTTCTTATTTTCTCTGTAAATTCAGTTAGTTTTTCCTTGAGGTTTTCTTCAGAAATTTCTTCGTGAACAAAAGCTTTCACCTGTTGAATAGAATCACCTGTATTCTTTTTATTCGCTTCAATTTTTTCTGAAGTTTTATTCAATCCGTCTTTTATTCCTTCTAATTCCTGTTGAAAGCGTTTCCAGGATTGTATCTCTTCAGCAATTGGCTGTAGTTTTTCGTGCTGTTTAAGGCTTTCTCCATATTGATTTTCAAATTCCTTTAGCTGCGCATTCAGTTTTAATTCTTCAGCCTCTAAACCGTTGATCTCCTTTTCTTGTTCAGTAATGGTTTTCTTTAATTCCAGCTGTTTTTCAATCAACTTTAAATCCTTCTGCAGAGTTTCTGTTTGAGTGGTTTTTTCTTTTAAATCTTTCTTGAAAATTGTCAAATTCTCTTCAGACAGTAAATATGAGCTAATCAGTTTTATTTCATCTTGCTGTTTTTCGATTTCTGAAGTTTCTGCTTTAAAACGTTCAAAAGCCATTATTCCCAATTGGCGGTAAATCCCGGTACCGGTTATTTTTTCCAGCAATTCCCCACGTTCCTCTTTTTTAGCCGAAAGGAATTTAGCAAAATCACCCTGCGCCAGTAAAACCGATTTAATAAACTGGTCGTAATTTAAACCGATTAGATCTTCATTTTTCTCCGGAACTTCAGATTTTTTAAGATCTAACAGCGAGTTATCCTGGAGATTAGCAATCTCCATATTGTAATCGTTCAGGTTTCCATTTCGGTTCACCTCAATACTCCAGGAAGAAGTAAAACGACCGGCACCGGTTTCATAAGTAACTTTTGCGTAAGCTTCTTTTTGGTTTCGGGTAAGAATGGCACCTTTTTCCCTAATTTCTTTTTTGCTGATTTTTCCCAACCGCGGTACCTGGTTAAAAAGCGCCAGCGAAATTACATCCAGAATACTGCTTTTCCCACTACCCGTGGGCCCGGTGATGGCAAAAAGCGTATTTCCTGAAAAAGGGGAGGCTTCAAAATCTATATAATTTTCACCTTTTAAGGAGTTTATATTTTTAAATGCAATGCTTAATATTTTCATTTTTTAGCCTCTTTTTGATTGATGTACTTCTTCCAAAATTTCATTAAAAGCACTCATTAATTCTTTTCGGGTTTCTTCGTCTTCTTCCTGCTTATCTACTAATTTTTGAAAAACATCTAAAGGCTGAAGATCTTCCAATTGCTGTTTTTGCTCATAAAGTTCGCCACTGCCACTTATCTTATTTTCAAAAGTGGCGCGGTGTTTTACGATTTCGTAACCTTCAACCTTAAAATTATCGACCAGTTGATCCAGTTCATAAATCTTATTAGAATCGAAATTCCCTTCCTTTAGTTCAATTTCAATTAAAGAAGCGAGTCCGTTGCGTGGTTGTAGCTCTAGTAATTTCTGCTGAAGTTTTTCCAGGTTACCGGTAATTTTGAGTAATTCCCGAAAAACAGGAATTTCTATACTTTCCGGTTCCCAGCCGGTTACGGTATTTAAAAGTAGAATGCGGTTTTTATTACTGCGTTCACTAAAGGATAGTGCAATGGGCGAACCACTATAAAAAGTAGGGGTAGTAGCATTTACCCTTTGCGGTTTATGAATATGTCCCAACGCGATATAATTAAAATAATCGCCAAACTGAAGCGCATTAAATGCGGCTTGATTTCCGATTTGGATATCCCGTTCGCTTTCTGAAGTTTCGGCGCCAGCAGCAAAAAGGTGTCCCATAGCAATAGCTAGAACGCCAGGATATTGAATTTTACAAATTTCAGCGGCATCTAAAAACGTTTGCTGAATTCCTTTTCGTAAAGCTTCTAAGCGGTCTTCATAAGAATTTCCCTGGCTCGCAGTTCTAAGATCAGCATCCCGTAAATAGGGTAGGGCAGCGATCACAACTTCGGTTTTGTTTTGTTTATTTTTTACAGGAATAATACATTCTGAAAGTTCAATAGGCAAGCCGCCAATAATATGAATATCCAGTTCGCGCAAAACTTCCTGAGGCGCATTTAGCATTGTGGGAGAATCGTGATTGCCACCGGTGAGAATTATTTTGCAATCCAAACGTTTCAGCTTCATTAGAGCTTTAAAATATTGCTGTCTTGCTTCAGAAGAAGGATTGGCAAGATCAAAAACGTCTCCCGAAACCAGTAAAGCTTCTACTTTATTTTCCGCAATACAATCGCACAGCCAATCTATAAAAAGATCAAAATCTGGCTGTAAACTATGCTTATGCAGTTTTTTACCAATATGCCAGTCGGCGGTATGCAGAATTTTCATAAGAATCGCTTAAGGAATTAATGCCGGTGTGAAAGTTCGAAATTAATAAAAATTGCCCGTTTAAAATATTCCAATTAAGCCTTAATATCTTTAAATTTATGTCATCAACTTTCCTGCAAGTCTTTTTAACCTTGTTGGAATTATAATTCTTGTATTTTAAATTCTCCCATCAAAATTTGCAAAAAATGCCAATTAACCAATATGAGCCTTTAGAAGAAAAATTAAATGTGATCTCTCACGCTTTTGGTTTTGCATTAAGTATACTGGGTCTTGTTTTATTGATTTCAAGAGCCAATGAACTTGGAGAAATGGTGCACCTGGTGAGCTTTAGTATTTTTGGAGCGAGTATGATTTTACTTTATGCGGCTTCTACTTTATATCATTCAGCCACAAATAAAAACTGGAGATACAGGTTAAATATTCTGGATCACGCTTCAATTTACGTACTTATTGCAGGAAGTTACACCCCATTTGCCCTGGTAACTTTAGAAGGTTGGGTAGGTTGGACTATTTTTGGAGTGGTTTGGGCTTGTGCCCTTACCGGGATTATTCTTAAGCTTTTTTACATTGGAAAATATAGAACGCTGTCCACAATAATGTATGTGGTAATGGGTTGGATAATTGTATTTGCAATTAAACCTTTATACGATAATTTAAGCTCTGAAGGTTTATGGTGGCTCATTGGCGGCGGACTCTCTTACACCATTGGTGCTGTGTTATTTAGTCTGGATAGAGTGAAATTTAACCACGCTATCTTCCACATTTTCGTACTTTTTGGTACGTTTTGTCATTATCTTTCTATTTATTTCTATGTTTTGCCGGGATAGACTTTCGAGCTAAAAATGTGGAATTTTCTCAATTTTAATACTAATTTTAGATTCTGAAAAATTCAAATTCAGAATTAATAATAGCTCAGCCAGAATTTTATGCTACAGGAATTAAAAGAAGCTTACGGATTTATTTTTGAAGACGATCTAATTGAAGAAATCGCCCAGGTAGGCAGTTTACAGCATGTTGTTGCCGGTGAAAAGATCATTGAAATTGGCGATTACGTAAAAATGATGCCTCTATTAATGGAAGGTGCTATTAAAGTGATGCGTGAAGATAAAGATGGAGACGAACTTCTCTTGTATTTTCTTGAACGTGGTGATACCTGCGCAATGACGCTTTCCTGTTGTCTTGGCCAAACCAAAAGTGAAATTAGAGCAGTTGCCGAACGCGACACAAAGTTGATTATGATTCCTATTGAAAAAATGGAAGAATGGACTTCTAAATATAAATCCTGGCGCGATTTTGTTTTTGAAAGTTACCACGCCCGACTTAACGAAATGCTGGAAACTATAGATACTATTGCTTTTATGAATATGGATCAGCGTTTAATGAAATACCTTCAGGATAAAGCAAAAATCAATCAGAATGAAGTAATTGCAGCTACACATCAACAAATTGCTTACGATCTGCATACCTCCCGGGTCGTAATTTCCCGGTTATTAAAAAAACTGGAAATTGACGGTAGAATAAAACTGCAGCGTAACAGCATAGAAGTTTTAGAACTTTAATTCTTTGTAACCCTTGTTACTGTACAACAGCCATATTGCAGGTATTTTTGCAGCGTAATAAAATATAATATGGAAATACTTGAAATACTGGGTTACGTTGGTGCATTGGTAATTGGTATTGTTTTAGGCCTTATTGGTGGCGGGGGTTCTATCTTAACGGTTCCCGTGCTGGTTTACTTGCTGGCTATTAATCCCGTAACCGCCACTGCATATTCTCTTTTTGTTGTTGGAGCATCCTCTCTGGTAGGCGCTTTTAAAAATATGCAGAAAAAACTGGTAGATTTTAGGACTGCAATTGTTTTCTCGATTCCTGCTTTTATTGCGGTATACGCCACTCGAAAATGGATGGTACCTGCTATTCCTGAATCTCTTTTCAGTGTTGGAGATTTTGAAATTACCAAGAACATTGGTATTATGCTGTTTTTCGCCATTATTATGATCCTGGCTTCAGTTTCTATGATTAGGGAGAATGGAAAGAAAAAAAATGAAAATGAAAAAATTAGCTATAATTACCCTTTAATTGTTCTTGAAGGAATTGTTGTAGGTGTTCTCACAGGAATTGTGGGGGCCGGGGGAGGATTCCTAATTATCCCGGCTCTAGTGCTTTTAGCAAAACTCCCTATGAAAAAGGCCGTAGCTACTTCATTATTAATTATTGCCATTAAATCACTTATAGGTTTTATTGGAGATGTCCAAAATATGAATATTAACTGGCTGTTTTTAGGAATTTTCACCGGGCTTTCCATGGTAGGAATGTTTATAGGGATTTATCTCAATAAATTTATAGACGGAAAAAAGCTGAAAAAAGGTTTTGGCTGGTTTGTATTAATAATGGGTATTTATATCATTTGGGCTGAAATTTCGTAAATTTCAATCAGGAAAACTGATGTGATGGCTCTTAAAAACTATTTTTATGTCGGGATGCAATTTTTGCTTTTCATTGCCTGGCTATTTGAAATTGAAACTTTAAAATTTAACCGGTTGGAATTTTTTCAGCCGGTTTTTTTAGTTTTAAGCGGAATAGGTTTTTTAATCGTTTTAATTTCAATTCTTCAACTAAACACCAATCTTTCACCATTTCCGAAGCCAAAAGAAAATGCAACTTTAATAACAAGCGGGCTCTTTAAATATATAAGGCATCCTATTTACTCCGGAATTCTAATTTTCCTCTTTTTCCTTTCATTATATTTTGGCTCTGGTTATAAAATAGGGATCGTGTTCTTATTGCTTATTTTATTCTGGTTTAAATCTGAATATGAAGAAGAGCAATTATGCTTAAAGTATCCAAATTATCGTGATTACCGGCAGAACACCGGTAGATTTTTCCCTAAATTTATTCATTGAAAATTATATTGAAAAGTCTTTTTAAAAGACAGCAAATCAATTAAACCAATTTGATGGAGAATTTAGATTATGCACGTCTGCAAATGGCGTTTACCCTGGGCTTTCATATCATTTTTGCCTGTATTGGGATGGTGATGCCTTTTTTTATGGTGGTTTCACACCATAAATGGTTGAAAACCAGAAACCCTATATATAAAAGATTAACCATGGCATGGTTAAAAGGTGTAGCAATATTTTTTGTTACTGGAGCGGTTTCTGGAACTGCGCTTTCCTTTGAGTTGGGAATGTTATGGCCAGAGTTTATGAAACACGCAGGGCCCATAATTGGAATGCCATTTTCTTTAGAAGGTGCTGCCTTTTTTGTAGAAGCCATCGCTCTCGGTTTTTATCTATATGGGTGGAATAAACTGCCTGAAAAATTTCACTGGTTTACCGGGGTTATTATTGGCGTTGCAGGAGTAGCTTCAGGTATTCTCGTGGTTTCGGCTAATGGCTGGATGAATGCGCCCTCGGGTTTTGATTATATAAATGGAGAATTCACCAATATAGATCCGGTGGCTGCTTTATTAAATCCGGCCTGGTTTACACAGGCACTACATATGACACTGGCTGCTTTTGTAGCCACCAGTTTTGGAGTGGCCGGGATTCATGCTTTTCAAATTTTCCGTAAAAGAAATGTAGAATTACATACCAGGGCTTTTAAAATTGCTATTGTTTTTGGAGCTATTGCTGCGTTTTTGCAACCTATTAGTGGCGATCTTTCAGCAAAAGATGTTGCAGAGCGGCAACCGGTGAAACTCGCTGCTATGGAAGCACATTATGAAACGCAAAAAGGTGCGCCGCTTTACATCGGTGGAATCGTAGATGAAGAAAGCCGTACGGTTTCCAACAAGATTGAAATTCCCAAAGCACTTTCTTTCCTGGCTTTTGGCGATTTTAATGCCGAAGTAAAAGGATTAAACGATTTTCCCGATGATGAATTACCACCGGTGGCAATTGTACATTACGCCTTCCAAACTATGGTGGGTATTGGTACTTTACTAATGTTTGCAGGATTGATCTATTTTATAAGTTTAAGAAAGAAAAACTGGCTTCAGAATAAATATTACTGGTTGTTGTTTATTGCGGTTGCGCCACTTGGCTTTGTGGCTATTGAAGCCGGATGGATAGTGACCGAAGTGGGAAGACAACCCTGGATTATTCACCAGATTATGAGAACCGAAGATGCCGTAACCCCAATGCCGGGGATGAAATATAGTTTTTTCTACTACCTTTTTCTCTATACAGTACTCGCCATAACTGTAACCTGGTTAATGAACCGCCAAATAAGGTCGCTTAACCGGGAAACTGCCGAGGAAAAGGTTAAAAATACTTCAGAAAAGAATTTTAAGCCTACGGGTGGAAATAAAAGCAAAGATTAGTTATGTTATATGTAGTTCTGTTTTTTCTGTTGTTTTCACTGTTCTTGTATGTACTCCTTGGTGGCGCCGATTTTGGTGCCGGTATCGTTGAGTTGTTTTCTTCGGCTAAAAATAAAGAGCATACGCGCGATACAATTTACCGGGTAATGGGCCCAATTTGGGAAGCAAACCATATCTGGCTAATTATTATGCTGGTGATTTTATGGGTGGCGTTTCCGGCTTATTTTAATGTGATGATTATTTACCTGCACATTCCTTTAAGCCTTGTTTTATTGGGAATTACGCTTAGGGGTGTTGCTTTTGTTTTTCGGCATTATGATGCGGTTTTAGATAAATCTCAGTTTTGGTATAATTGGCTTTTTAGAATAGGAAGTTTTGTAACACCGATTTTCCTGGGAATGTCTTTTGGAGCGTTAATTGGTGGCAAAATAATAATTACTGAAGATTATGAAACCTACGGTTTCTACGATCTTTTTATGCAGCATTGGCTTAATATTTTCGCTTTGCTGGTCGGTTTATTTTATGCTGCCCTTTGTGCTTTTTTAGCTTCAACTTTATTAATTGGAGAAGCCGATGGAAAAGCACGAAAACACTACGCTAAAAACTCGGCTTTTTTTACGGTTGTATTGGTGGCGCTTGGCTTTATTCTTATCAGTTATGGTTATTTCAGCGGGATAAATTTTGCTGAAGATTTTATTCATAATCCGGTTTCTTTAGCTTGCGTTGGTTTATCGGGAATTCTTTTATTTCCGCTTTGGAAATTTATAAAAAAAGAATATCGCATTGCCAGTAGATATTTAGCCGGTTTCCAGGTAGTTTTAATACTTTTTGCTGCGCTATATGCACATTTTCCTTATATTATAATCACTGCCGATCAGGAGATAAGTCTGTTAGAAAACCTGGCACCAGAATCTACGATAAGTAATTTGGCGATTATGTTGCTAATAGGCGGATTTATTATTTTACCAGGACTTTTTCATTTAATGAAATCTTTTAATATGATTAAAGTGTTGGAAAAAAATGAGAAGGAATACGAGTAATTTTTCCTGAATTAATTGCGGAATTTGGTAATCTCATTCAAAAAATAGCTAATGATCTTAAAAAGATTTGGAAAAGAACCTACTGGTGAAAGGTTGGAACGAATAAAGAATGCCGAAAATACACAAAACGGTACGTTTCAAAATATAGAACCTACCGCGGTGCAACCAGAAGATGTTTCTATGTTTAAAATAATGAAACAGATGCTGAGTAGGCCAAAAACGGTTCGGCCTTCATCAGAAATTCCTCATAAAAAAGCTGATTTATTAAATATAAATACCAAAAAACCGACAGTGGTCTGGTTTGGACATTCTTCTTACTTATTAAGTTTTAATGGCTATAATATTTTGGTAGATCCCGTTTTTAGCGGATTCGCTTCCCCTTTTAAATTCCTTGGAAAATCCTTCCCGGGGACCGATCTGTATCAAGCCGAAGATTTTCCAAAAATTGATTTGCTAATTCTTACTCACGATCATTATGACCATTTGGATTATAAATTTTTAAAACAATTAAAGACAAAAGTTTTAAAAATAGTTACTCCCCTTGGAGTAGGAGAGCATTTAGAATATTGGAATACACAACCTGATATAATTACCGAGCTCAACTGGAATGAAAGTGAGGAAGTACATCAAAATTTAAAAGTTACCGCATTGCCTTCCCGTCATTTTTCTGGCAGAAACGTAAAAAGAAACACGAGTTTGTGGGCGTCTTTTGCCCTGGAATGGGAGGGTTTTAAAATATATATTGGTAGTGATTCGGGTTACAGTTCGCAGTTTAAAGAAATTGGAGAAAAATTTAAGGAATTTGACCTCGCTTTTCTGGAATGCGGACAATATGGTAAATATTGGCCCCAAATACATATGTTTCCTGAGGAAACCGCGAAAGCTGCGAAAGATCTAAATGCTAAAATTTTGTTCCCCGTGCATTGGGGGAAATTTGTGCTTTCGGTACATCCCTGGAACGAACCTATTAGGAGACTAATGGCAGAAACCAGAATACAAAAGCAAGAAGTAGTTTCGCCAAGAATTGGTGAAGCTTATGTTTTAGGAGAACAATTTTCACAGGAAGAATGGTGGAATTTTGAATAAAAGAATTGAATTATGAAGGAAACAAAGTCGCATTGGGAAGAGGTTTATAATAAAAAGTCTTACAAAGATGCCAGCTGGTACCAGGAAAAACCTGAAACATCTTTAAAATTTATCGCTGAACTGGATTTGCCTGAATGTTCAAAAATTATAGATGTAGGGGGAGGAGATTCTAATCTTGTAGACTACTTATTAAAAGAAGGCTATCGGGATATTTCGGTTTTGGATATTTCTGCAAAAGCCCTGGAAAAAGCAAAAACACGTTTAAATAATGATGCCGAAAAGGTAAACTGGATCGTTGCTGATGCTTCAGAATTTGAAGCTACACAGGTTTATCATCTTTGGCACGATCGCGCTGCTTTTCATTTTTTAACTGAAGAAAAACAGATTGAAAATTATATAAGAACCCTGGAAAATTCGGTAGCTTCCGGTGGATTTGTAATTTTGGCAACATTTTCAAAAGAGGGACCAGTAAAATGCAGTGGAAGAACAATTAAGCAATATTCAAAAGAAGATCTTCAAGCGTTATTACAGGATAAATTTGCTCTTTTGAAATGCGAAAATTTAGATCATAAAACTCCAACCGGGGCGATTCAGAATTTTACATTTTGTTGTTTTAGAAAAAAATAAAATATTATGAAAAATTTTTGGAACGAACGTTATGCCGATGAAGATTATGTTTACGGCAAAACACCAAACGAATATTTTAAAGAAAAAATTGATGAAATGCCACCCGGTAAAATTTTATTGCCGGCAGAAGGAGAAGGGAGAAATGCGGTGTATGCTGCAAGCCTGGATCGGGAGGTTGATATTAGTGAAAAAGGTAAGGAAAAAGCTCTAAACCTGGCTAATAAACAAAGCGTAGAAATTGATTACAAAGTAGGTGACCTTCCAGACCTTGATTATAAAGACGAGCAACGGATGTGATTGCTTTGATTTTTGTTCATTTTTCGGAAGAAAAAAAGGAAAACTATCTAAAGAAATTTAAAAAGTTACTGAAACGCGGTGGAGTAATTATTTTTGAAGCTTTTAGTAAAGAACAAATAGATATTCAGAAAGAGAATCCAAAATCTGGCGGACCTAAAAATGCTGAAATGCTTTTTTCTAAAGAAGAATTGCAAACCTATTTTAGCGGCTACGAATTTGAGGAATTTGAAGATCTAATTACTGAACTTTCAGAAGGTAAATATCACCAGGGAAAAGCAGCAGTAATTCGTTTTGTAGCGAGAAAGCCATTAAACTGAAAAATTAAACCTCAAAGATCCCGCTAAACACCTGGATCTTTGAGGTTTTTTAAACTATTGAAATTTATAATCGGTTCCCGGAACTGTAGAAAAAGATTTTTCGCCTAAATATTCACAATAAGCGCGGCCATCTAATTTTGGCGAGACCGGCGAATGTTTTTGTAAATATTCTTCTACCAACTCGTGAATGGTATAATCTTTTACTTCAACGTCTTTTACATTTGGCATTCGGCAAAGGTTATCAATCGGGTCTCCGGGCCGAACACAGGCTGAAATTGTGTAATATTCATCATCCTGCATTTCCTCGCCTTTAACCATAACCGATTGTATGCGTTCTCCTTTTTTATTCTGAGAATTAAAATCGACTTCCATTCCTGAAAATCTTACCAGCCAGCCACCAAATCGTTCGGTTGAATTTTGGGCAAATGCATTGTGCATTTCATTTTCCAACCATTCTTTAATTTGTTTTCCGCTGGCTTTTCCGGTTTTTACTTTTTCGTTTACCGGTAATAAATTCCACAAATTTGCTCTTGTAATTGGTGCAGCTTCCCCGTTTTCGGGAACTATAGGATTTCCGAAGCGAAATCCGTTAGAAATTGAAATATCGGCACCGGTTTTCCAACGAGCTGCATCGGTAATCATATTATCCATCGGGTTTTCTACAGTTAAATAGCGATAAAGCGGAGTTTCAGTATAACCTATTACGGTCTCCAGGTGTTCTTTGTAGGGAGCTTTAGCTTTCTTAACTAACCCGGCTATTTCTGGATTTGCAGCATATTTTTCAGGATCAACTTCCATTAATTCATATTCCTCATCTACAATTTCGCCATCTTTAAAATAGAGATTTAATTTCCCCACAAAAGAACCAAAAGCACCGGGCTCTGTAACCTTCGCATATTTTCCTTCAATGGGTTGACGAACCCTTTCGTGGGTATCGTTTCCGAAAATATAATCTACATCTTTAGCTATTGGGTTGTTGGCTAATTCAATTTGCTTAAAAATTCCAAAATGCGTCACTAAAAACAACGCATCAACTTTTTCTTCGGTTTTCACTTTCTGAATAAGTTCCTGAACGCCTTCGTCTAAGCCGCTAAAACCAATTCCCTCGCTAAAAATTGGGTTTTGCCGAACAGGAACATCGGGATCGTTTATTCCGATAAACCCAAGCTTTACACCTTCAATTTCTTTGGTCCAGTAAGGTGGGAAAAGTTCTTTTTTATCTTTCTCATGAAACATATTCTGAACAATCACCGGAGTTTCAAAACCCTGTAAAACGTCCATCATTATTTTTTTGCCATAGACTACTTCCCAGTTTCCCGGCACTAGAAGATCGTAATCCATATTCTTTATAATTTCAGGAAAAATTTTTCCTTCAGAAAGTGCGGCATAGCCACTTCCCTGGATAAGATCACCGCCATCAAAAATTATGGTATTAGGGTTTTTGGCTCTTTCTTCTTCAAAGAGGGTTTGAATGTGGGCGAGGCCTCCACGTTCTTTAAAAACTATTTCTTCATCTTCCCAAAATAATTCGGGGTGAGAATCTAGTTGGCCGTGAATATCGGCCGTTTGTAAAATGGTGATTTTAGTGGTTTCATCTTTATTTTTGTCCGGGTTTTTACCATTTGCATTGTTGCACGAGGTATATAAACCAATGGTAGCAATGCCTGAAAACAGGATTAATGCTGTCTTTAAACTAATTTTCATAAATTATCTTTTTATAGCTCTATACTGTAATAGTTCTTATTCTTTTGTAATTGTAAAAGATGCGTAAAGGCGTGGTCTACTACTTTTATGTAGGGATGTAAATCTTTTTTATCAATTTTTAAATAGTTTATTGAGAGTTTACAAACCTTGATCTCTACGCCCGCAGCTTTAGTTTTTTTTATATAGTTGCTCATCTTCTCTTTATTTGTAAGCTCCTTAACATTTTGTCCATAAAGGACTATCTGAAAATCACCAAATTTATGACCATCTTCTTGTTTTAGTGCTTCAGCAGTAAGGATTATTGGCTCTAACTGTGGAATTTTGGAAGTAGAGACTACATAATTATTTTTCTCAATTCCTGTTTTTGTTTGAGCAAAACCTGAAACGCCTAGCATAAATACTAAGATTAGAATTCCTATTTTTTTTATCATCTTGATATTTTATATGTTTTAGAATACTTTTTTTAAAGCTCTATACTGAAATATCCTTTTTTCTGAAGTTGAAAATCATATAGAATTCCATTCTCAACAACTTCCATTTCTGATGGAATCGCTTTAGGATCTACACCAAATTTTTTGAGGGAAAATCCGCAGGCTTTAATGGCAACATTGGCTTTTTCGGCTCGCTGAATATACTTTTTCATTTGTTCTTTATCGGTTAAGCCTTTTACGGTCTGGCCGCAAACAATAACCTGGAAATCACCAAAATGATGACCATCTTCTTTTTGCAACTCTTCCGCAGTAATTAAAATGGGTTGTAACTGCGGAATTTTCTTGGTTAAAACCACATAATTATTCTTGTCAGGATTGTGATTTTGAGCATTTGTAGTTATTGAAAACAGCATAAAAAAAGCTGTAAATATTAAAATTGAATTTTTCATTTTTTTGAATTTTCATGGCTGAAACAGCCGGTTATATTTTTGTTGTTTGTTGATCTTTAAAATCGTTGAGGATAAAAAACAGGAGTCCGCCGGCTATGGCAATATTTTTAAAAAGCGGCCCCAGTGTTGTAATTTGTCCTACCTGCACGGTAAGGGTAATGGGAATTAAAACTGCCAGTAGAATTATGGCAGTCCAGCGAGTTTTGAAACCTATAAGCAGGGCAAAACCCGCAATAAGCATAACCACGCCAGATAGAATTACTAGCAATTCAGGGTTTCCGAAAAAATAGGCGAGTCCTTTAAAACTGGCCTGGTCAATTCTATTTACGGTTTTTTCAATATTGAATAAATGTTGTAAACTGGCTACGAGAAATATCCCGCTGAGCATCACCCGTAACAATTGTATAGAGCGACGACTCACTGAAATGTTTGTGTTCATTGAATTTAGAATTATTAAACTACCTAAGAGCAAGCTCACAAGGCAGTCTGAGAAATAAAATTTTAATTTCGAGGCAAGCCCTGGTATTTAAATCTCGATTATCAAATTAATAGCTCGTTTATCGGCAAAGACACCGATATAATTAAAGTGATTACGTTGCTAATTCCTTTGGAGGAGGGTAGTTTTTGGAGAAATAGGTTGAAATTACCGCAGGATTGAGGTAATTGTAATCTTGAAAATTTGTTGTTATTTCGGTCTCGAACCAGGCCATTTTTGCCAGGTTAAAGGCCGGATTACAAACGGCATCGCTGCTAATCACCAATACCGAAGAATCTTGTGTGAAGGTTTTATCATCTACCGATTTTTGGGATTTTTTCTTACAAAACGGGTTTACCAGTGCAATTCCTTCAGCATCCAAAATACTATTCAGCACTTTTGCGTCCAGCATCAGGAATTTTCCGAAGAAAACCACGGTAAGGAAAATCGCTATGTAAGCTTTGATTTGCATTATTCGGGAAGATAGAGTTTTAAATTATTTGCATCAAACTCAACCTGGTCCAGGTGCCCCATCTGCTTTTTGTCTTCGGTAATTAAATGAAGATGCATATAGGTATTGTGATGCGTAAAAACCGCCTGGTGTTTGCGAGAGAAAAATCCGAGAATTTCTATCTCTTTATCTTCTAAAGTATAATTTGTAAGTCCTTCGTGAGCTTCTTTTGGAGAACTCACTTTTTGGCCTTGAGGTAAATTTACAATATGAATTTTAGCTGAATTGATTTTTCCTTTTAGTCGAAATGGAAAAGCTTCTGCATTATCAGGTGTCCTTTCGTTTAGAAAATTTTCCAAGTTCTCCATTGATTTTACTGATTTTGGCAGTGACACCGATTTCCACTTTTTAACTTCAGCATAAACAAAAAACGGTGCTTTAACTGCATTTGTTTTTCCAACTTCCATTGAATTTTCATTCCTAACAACTGATTTAAATACTTCTCCGTCTAAAATAAGCAATTCACCACTAAGGAATTCTACTGGCCCAAGTCCGTAAACACCTTTTTTAGCTACAGAATCCAGGGAAATTGTACCCTGAAGTTCTCCTTTTTTCATCACATTTTTCATTGCTCCGGCTACTTTTACGCTGTTAGTTTGAGCCATAGTTGAAAAGCCTGCAAGAAAGCCAAGAAGTAATAGTGTTAGATGTTTTCGCTTCATATTTCGCAAAAGTAATTATAAGATTTTAATAATAGCGTGACTAATGTTACAAAGCAATTTTGTTTAAAGTAACCCTTGTTACTGCAGCGCTCTCACAAAATAGAGACTTTTGCGATTTGAATCTGAAAATCTTAAATATTGAAAGTTCTTAATTTACTTACTTTGTTTTTATCCCTGGTTTTAAGTCTTAACCTCAAGGCTCAATCTTCCGATTCCTTAAAAGATGAAAAGCCTCAACTTATAGAGATATTTAAAAACGCAACCTTTCACGGCCATATTCGTAATTTCTATATGAACACCATTAACAGGGGTGAGCTAAAGGATTATTATACCAATGCAAGCGGCGGTGCAATTGGATTTACTACCGGAAATTTTAAAGGTTTTGAGATTGGAGTGAAGGGAATTTTTACTTATAAAACCTTTGGCAGTGATTTGGGTGTTGAGGATGCGGTAACGGGAAAAAATGCTAAATGGGAGTACGAACTTTATGATGTATTGAATAAAGGAAATTTTAGGGATCTTGATAGGTTGGAGGAGCTGTTTATAAGGTATCGCTTTGGAAATTCATATTTAAGTTATGGCAAGTTTGAAACCGAATTTACACCACTTTTAAATCATAGCGATGGCCGAATGAAACCTTTTGCGCATAGGGGAGGCTGGGCACATTTAAATTTCAATTCAAAACACCAGGTTAATTTGGGTTGGCTTGATGGAGTTTCCCCGCGGTCAACCACCGAGTGGTTTGGTATGGATGAAGCTTTGGGACTTTTCTATAACGGATTTCAACCCAATGGAGAAATGGCTGATTATCACGAATTTTATCCTTCATCAGGGATTGGGATTTTAAACTACAATTTTAGAAAAGATAATTTTCAGCTTAATTTCTATGATTTTTACCAGGATAAAATAATGAATACAATTTGGGCAGAAATAGGGTATAACCTGTTCGATTTTAACTTCGGAGTGCAATATGTTTATCAAAATCCTCTTTCCTTTTCTGAAGACCTGGTTTACGTGAATAGATATGTGCAACCTGGAGAAAATGGACAGGTACTGAATTCTCAGCTCAGTTGGGAGAAATCGGGTTTCAATCTCGCGCTTGGTTATACCCACGCTTTTGATACCGGCCGGTTTTTATTTCCGAAGGAATTAGGGCGGGATCGCTTTTTTACTTCTATTTCCAGATCACGCCTGGAAGGCCTTGGAAATGCAGATGTTTTTATCTTAAAAGCAGCATACCACGTTCCAAAACCCGATTTTTATATTGGAATAGAAATGCAACAGTTACAAGGTCCTGAAACCGGTAGGTTTGAATTTAATAAATATAATGTTGATGAATCGTTCCAGGTAAATAGTCACTTAAGTTACCAGGCAAAGGGTTTCTTTGAAGGATTGAGTTTTGATATCTTATGGGTTTATAGGAAAAATCAAAACCATACCAGTGCAGAAAGTATATTTAACAGGAGTAATTTTAACCAGTTGAATTTTGTTACCAATTTCAGTTTTTAAAGTTATAAACCACGAATGGAAAATATAAAATTAGGATTAAAAGAGAACTGGAAACAATTTAGTTTATTGGTATTGGTAAACGCCTTTGTTGGCGGAATGGTAGGGCTGGAACGAAGTATTTTGCCTGAAATTGCCGAAAAAGAATTTGGTATTGCAGCAACCAGTGCCATTTTATCTTTTATTGTAGTTTTTGGAGTGGTAAAGGCAATTTCCAATTATTACGCCGGGGCATTGGCAAATAGGTTTGGAAGGAAAAACCTGTTGGTTTTAGGTTGGATTTTTGCCATTCCCATTCCTTTTATCCTCATTTATGCTGAAAATTGGAATTGGATAATCGCCGCCAATGTCTTACTGGGAATAAACCAGGGATTGGCCTGGAGCAGCACCGTAGTGATGAAGATTGACCTGGTGGGTGAAAAGCAGCGTGGTTTTGCAATGGGTTTAAATGAATTTGCCGGATATTTTGCAGTAGCTGTTGTAGCTTTTCTTACGGGTTGGATCGCTTCAGAATATGGTGTTAGACCTTATCCTTTCTACCTGGGAATTGGACTTATGATTCTGGGGTTGCTCTTTAGTATTTTCCTAATTAATGATACGCGCCACCACGTTGCCAAAGATGAGGGAAGCAGCGATATGTTGCGATTAAAAAATATTTTCTGGGATACCACCTGGAAAGATAAAAACCTTGGTTCTGTTAGTCAGGCGGGGCTAATCAATAATTTAAATGATGGGATGGCCTGGGGATTATTTCCTATTTTACTTTCCGGAAAAGGTTTTAATCTTGAACAAATTGGAATTGTTACCGCACTTTATCCTGCAGTTTGGGGAATAGGCCAACTATTTACGGGAAGAATGGCTGATATTTTTAGTAAGAAAGATATGCTGTTTATTGGGATGCTTCTGCAGGCCATAGTTCTGGTAATATTAGTTTGGGCTGAAACAATGACGCATTTTGTGATACTTTCTTCTTTACTGGGCTGGGGAACCGCAATGGTTTACCCGACATTCCTTGCAACTATAGCCGATAACACCCATCCGCAGGATCGGGCAAAAAGTATTGGTATTTTTAGACTTTGGCGTGACCTGGGATATGCTATAGGAGCGATCTTAACCGGGTTAATTGCAGATTTGGTGAGTATTGAAGCGGCGATTATGTTAATTGGAATTCTAACTTTAATTTCAGCCGGGATTATTTTTCTTCGAATGGATTATAAAGACAATAAGGCTGTGAAATTACTTAAATTTAAAAATTAACTTTAATATCGGATAGGTTATGTATAACTTCACCCGATAATTTGTATCTTTGTGCTATGGGGGAAGTAGATGTAAGATATAGAGCAGAGATGCAAAGCACTTTTGAGCGCTTGTTCGAAAAAAAAGCAATGCTGGAAAAAGCCAGGCCGTTGCCCAATATCGCTTTGAAAAAAATGAAAGAAGTTCTTTCTATAGAATGGACTTATAATTCAAATAGTATAGAAGGAAATACCCTTACCCTAAGGGAAACTCAAATGGTGTTGCAAGAAGGAATTACCGTAAAGGGAAAGTCACTGCGAGAGCATTTTGAAGCCAAAAATCACGAAACCGCTTTAGATTATTTGTACACCCTGGTTAAACCAGGTTATCAACTAAATGGTAAAGATATTCTCAAATTACATGAACTGGTTTTAAGAAGCATAGAAGATGATTTTGCCGGTAGATTGCGAAATTCTGGTGTTAGAATCGCTGGGGCAAATTTTGTGCCGCCTGATGCCCAAAAGGTTTCCGGGTTATTTGATGATTTAGTGAATTTTGTGAATGAAAATAAACACCAGTTAAATGTAATTGAACTCGCGATGGTTTTTCATCATAAATTTGTTTGGATTCATCCTTTTTTCGATGGAAACGGAAGAACGGTGCGTTTGGCGATGAACCTTATTTTAATGAATGCAGGTTTCCCACCAGCAATTATTCTACGTAACGATCGTAAAAAATATTATGCAGCACTAAATGCTGCAAATAAGGGAGATTATAACAAGCTTGCATTATTAATGTGCCAGGCCTTAGAGCGTACTTTAAATATTTATATTCAGGCGCTGCCAGATAATGATGCAAATTATACTGAAATTTCTAATTTGGTAGAGGAGGAGCAATTACCCTATGGCCAGGAATATATTAGTTTACTGGCAAGGCAGGGAAAAATTGACGCCTATAAAGAAGGCAGAAATTGGCTTACTACTAAAGAGGCTATTGAAGAATACATTAAAAACAGAAAAAGGAAGCGCTAGTTTGTTCTGCTTCTTTGATGGTGAAAACAATTATGTCTCTCTGAGGTTATAAATTGATAAGCCCTGAATTCACGAATATTCGTAAATTCAGGGCTCTATTTTTTAAGCAGGGACTTCTGCTTTTTGTTCTATTAGATTTTGTTGTTTTAATTCTTCCCAGAATTCCACTGGGATTTTTTCTTCCAGGGCTTTAATATTTTCCTGAACCTGTTCCGGTTTACTGGCTCCGGCTAAAACTGTTCCTGCTGCTTTTGGGGCTAAAGAAAATTGAAGCGATGCAGCCACGAGGTTTACTTTATGTTTCTCAGCAATTTTCAATATTTTTTTATATCGATCTGAAATATCATCGGGCATTTTTCCATCATAATTATAACGCTTTTGCCCGGCAAGTAAGCCTGCATTGAATGGTGCGGCATTTATTAACCTTGCTTCGCTTTTTTCTATAGCCGGTAATAAACGCTCTAATGCTTCTTTATGGTGAACCAAAGAATATTGAATAGCCGAAAGAAAAACATCTGGTTTTGCAACTTCTAAAGTTATTAAAATAGGTTCTATGGTATTTACTCCCAATCCCCAGGCTTTGATGAGACCTTCTTCTTTCATTTTTTCGAGCTCTGGCATTGCGCCTTTCTTCGCAACTTCAAAATGATCTTCCCAGGTGGTTCCTTCCTCGTATTCATCATTATGATCTGGTGAGAGGTCGTGAATAAAAGCATAATCTATACTTTCTACACCTAAGCGTTGCAAACTGTCTTCTACAGAGCGGCGAACAGCTTCAGCTGAATAATCATATTTATAATCAAAAGGTGCAGGATTATTCCACATTGTTTCAGGAACATTTTTCGTGGCTTTTAAAACCCGGCCAACTTTGGTAGAAAGTACATAATCTTCTCGTTTTTTATTATGCAGGAAATGTCCAAATCTTCTTTCGCTTAGGCCTAATCCATACCAGGGCGAGGTGTCATAATATCTCACACCGGCTTCCCAGGCTCCTTCCAGTGTTTTTTCGGCTTCAGCATCGCTTATTTGTTTAAATCCGTTACCAATGGCGACTCCGCCTAAACCGAATTTATGTTGTAATGTAAACTGACTCATAATTTTATAGTTTTAAATCTTGAATTCTTATTATTTTCAATATTAAAATTAAAACAGAAAAGCCTTACGTCATTGCCATTTAACAAAGACTAACATTTTTTGCACGGCCTTTGTTAAGATGCACTTAATTAAGAAAAGCAGGTGAAATTTAGTACTGTAACAAAAGTTACTGCCCTAAACGTAGGATTATTATATTTTTGCCTTGTAAAACTTAATTAACCGGTTGGAAAAGTACTTAAACATAATTGCCAATTCATTTACAGGTTATTTTAATTACCTGGTTAATGAAATTAACAATCCGTCCTGGACCAATTATTTTTATTGGCTTATTGGATTGTCACTTTTAGTTTGGGTATTGGAAATTTTAATCCCCTGGAGAAAAGATCAAAAGATATTTCGGAAGGATTTCTGGCTGGATACGTTCTATATTTTATTTAATTTTTTCCTGTTTTCGCTAGTTGGTTATAACGCAATCTCTAATGTTGCCGTAGAATTATTTAATGATTTCCTGGGCATTTTTGGCATCACTAATATTATAGCCATAGAAGTACAAAATTTCCCCGTTTGGGTACAGTTGCTTATTATGTTTGTGATTGCAGACTTTATCCAGTGGAATGTCCACCGGCAATTACACAAGCAGCCGTGGCTTTGGGAATTTCACAAAGTACACCACAGCGTTAAGGAAATGGGATTTGCGGCACAATTTAGGTTTCATTTTATGGAAACTATTGTTTATAAAACCGTGCAGTATATTCCGCTGGCGATGATTGGTTTTGGAATTCAGCAATTTTTTGTGGTACATATGTTTGCTGTATTTATTGGGCATTTAAACCACGCAAATGTTGGCTGGAACTATGGAATTTTTGGTTATCTTTTAAATAACCCTAAAATGCATATCTGGCACCATTCAAAAGAACTTCCGAAAGACAGGCCTTATGGAATGAATTTCGGTTTAAGCCTAAGCATTTGGGACTATTTATTTGGCACAGCATATATTCCGCAGGAAGGAAAAGATATAGAATTAGGTTTTGAAGGAGACGAAGATTTTCCTGAAGATTTTAAAAATCAAATGGTATTTCCATTTAGAAAAAAGAACGCACAATAACAGTTTATAATTTAAAAGAATTAAAGAAATGAAGATAAAACAATTTAAAGACGATCCTTTAGCGCATTATTCTTATGCACTTGTAAGTAATGGAGAGATGGCCCTGGTAGACCCTAGCCGTAACCCTATGCAATACTATAAATATGCCGAAGAAAATAATGCAAAAATAGTAGCAGTTTTTGAAACGCATCCGCACGCCGATTTTGTGAGTGGACATTTGCAAATTCAGGAAGAGACGGGGTCAACTATCTATATTAGTAAAAATGTTGGTGTAGAATATACGCATACTCCATTTGATGAAGGTGACGAAGTGAAAATTGGAGATGCCAGTATAAAGGCTATTCATACTCCGGGTCACTCACCAGATAGTTTAACATTTATAGCTGAAGAAAACGGTGAAACCATTATGTTTAGTGGGGATACACTTTTTATAGGCGATGTTGGAAGGCCAGATTTACGTGAAAAAGCTGGAAATATGAAAGCAAAACGTGTAGAATTGGCGAAGCAAATGTACAACACCATGCAAACCAAATTTAACGAATTGCCAGATGATACCATAATCTATCCGGCTCACGGTGCAGGTTCGCTATGCGGAAAAAATATGAGTGATGCTTCTTCAAGTACTCTTGGAAATGAACGCCAGGGAAACTGGGCGTTTAAAGACCAAACCGAAGAGAAGTTTGTAGAAGAAATTTTAAAGGATCAGCCTTTTATTCCTGCCTATTTTGGTTTTAGTGTAGAGTTAAACCGAAAAGGAGCTTTAAATGTTCAAAAAGCGAAGTATGAAGTTCCGGTAAAACTGTATGTAGATTCTGTAGAAAAAGAAGGAATCACTGTAGTAGATACTCGTGACGGGGATGCTTATAAAAAGGGACATTTACCCAATAGTATTAATATCATGGCCCGTTCTGAAAGTGATAAATATGAAACCTGGCTGGGTGCTATTATTGAGCCCGAGGAAGAATTTTACCTCGTTGCTGAAAGCGTAGATCAAATTGACGATTTACTGGAAAGAACTGCGAAAATCGGTTATGAAAAGCAAATGAAAGGGGTAGTGACTTTATCTGAAAAAGTTTCAAAATCTTCAGATGATTTCAATTTAGAAGATTTTAAAGCCAATAAAGATAAATACACTATTGTAGATATTAGAAATGAAAGTGAAATTGCAGAAGGGAAGATCTTTAACGACGCTAAAGCAATTCCGTTGAATGAGCTAAGAAACCGTGCCGATGAATTACCAGATGACAAACCGTTTATGGTACATTGTGCCGGAGGATATCGTTCTGCCGCAGGAAGTAGTATTCTTGAAAATAAATTTAAGAACACTAAAGTTTATGATCTAAGTGAAGCGATTAAAGAGTTTTCGTAATTAATTAGTTATTATTTTAAAGCCCTGTAGATAATTGAATTTACAGGGCTTTTTTTATGTTTCATTGTGAACGGATTGGTAATATCCAGAATCTAAATCTTAAAAACTCATAAGTAAAAGCTCCAAACTTTTTCTATATTTACAACACAAGCTTCAAATTAGATTTGAAAACTACGAAATATGGAAAAAAAATATAAGGTTAAGGTGAATAATTCATTTGAATTTGAATTTACCAAAGACCAGATCACCGCTTTAGATACACAGGAAATTGCCACTAAACATTATCATTTATTAAAAGAAAATCGCAGTTTTAAGGCTGAGGTTCTTACCGAAAACTTTCTTCAACGCAAGTACGATATTAAAATCAATTCTAATACCTATAATGTAGCTATTTCCAATGAGTTGGATTTACTTATTGAAGAAATGGGACTTTCTCTTGGCACCGCGCAAATGATAAATGATATAAAAGCGCCTATGCCGGGGTTAATTCTTGAAGTTAATGTTGAGGAAGGTGCTGAAGTTAAAGAAGGGGATTACTTGTTGGTTTTAGAAGCTATGAAAATGGAAAATACACTTACTGCACCCAGGGATGGTGTGGTAAAATCTGTTTCAGTAAAAACCGGGCAAACCGTAGAGAAGAACCAGTTATTAATTGAAATGGAATAAGCCCTTAATCCTCTAAAATGGGAATAATTAGAATTCAAAATAATTAAAATGAAAAAAATATTAGTAGCCAATAGGGGAGAGATTGCTTTGCGGGTAATGAAAACCATTCAAAAAATGGGGATCAAAACCGTGGCTGTTTTTTCTAAGGCCGATAGGAATGCGCCCCACGTAAAATTTGCTGATGAGGCGGTTTGCATAGGAGAAGCCCCTTCTAACGAATCTTACCTAAAAGGCGATAAAATTATTGAAGTAGCTAAAGAACTTGATGTAGATGGGATTCATCCTGGCTACGGATTTTTAAGTGAAAATGCCGGTTTTGCCGAAAATGTAGAGAAAAACGGCATTACCTGGATAGGTCCCGGTTCTAAAGCCATTAAAATTATGGGGAGCAAACTTGCCGCAAAAGATGCGGTAAAAGAATATGACATCCCAATGGTTCCCGGAATTGACGAGGCGATTACCGATCCAGAAAAAGCCAAGAAAATCGCTAAAGAGATCGGTTTTCCTATTTTAATAAAAGCTTCTGCCGGTGGCGGTGGTAAGGGAATGCGTATCGTTGAAAAGGAAAAAGATTTGGAAGACCAAATGAAACGTGCCATTAGCGAAGCTGAATCAGCATTTGGTGATGGTTCGGTTTTTATAGAAAAGTATGTTTCTTCACCAAGGCATATTGAGATCCAGGTTTTAGCTGATTCCCACGGGAATTATATTCATCTATTCGAAAGAGAATGTAGTGTGCAGCGTAGGCATCAAAAAGTGGTAGAAGAGGCTCCCTCTGTAGTGCTGGATTCAAGACTTCGGAAACAAATGGGCAAAGCTGCTGTAAAGGTAGCAAAGGCTTGTGATTATGTTGGCGCCGGAACCGTAGAATTTCTTTTCGATGAAGATCAAAATTTCTATTTCCTGGAAATGAATACCCGTTTGCAGGTTGAGCATCCCGTAACAGAATACATTACAGGCGTAGACCTGGTAGAACAACAAATTAGAATTGCCCGGGGGGAAAAACTGAGATTACTTCAGGAAGATTTAAAAATAAAAGGGCACGCGGTAGAACTCAGGGTTTATGCTGAAGATCCTATGGATAATTTTATGCCGAGTGTGGGAACACTTAATAAATATAGTATTCCGAAAGGTGAAAATATACGTGTAGATAACGGCTTTGAAGAAGGCATGGAAGTTCCTATTTATTACGACCCAATGCTGGCAAAATTGATTACTTACGGAAAAACCCGCGAGGAGGCAATTCAATTAATGCTAAAAGCGATAAAGCAATATGAAGTTGAGGGTGTAATGACCACGCTTCCGTTTGGAAAATTTGTTTTTGAACACGAAGCCTTCAGAAGCGGAAATTTTGATACCCATTTTGTAAAAAAATATTATTCCGCTGAAAAACTTCAAAATGAAATTGAAGAAGAAGCCAAATTAGCGGCTATTGTAGCTTTAAAGCAATATCTCAAAGATCAACAGGAGTTGAGGTTACCAATAAACTAAAAGTAACCTCAAACATTTAATCTAGATTATCGCGTAAAAAATAAATTGATGAGTCAGAATATAGAGAAGTTAAACGATAAAATTAAGCAGGCACATCTTGGTGGCGGTGAGAAACGCATAGCGAAGCAGCACGAAAAAAAGAAACTTACTGCCCGGGAGCGTGTAGATTATTTACTGGACGAAGGTTCTTTTGAAGAAATTGGCATCCTGGTAACTCATAGAACTACCGGTTTTGGAATGGAAGATCAAAAGATCTATGGAGACGGAGTCGTAACAGGCTATGGTACCATAAACGGAAAACTGGTGTATGTTTTTGCCCAGGATTTTACGGTTTTTGGAGGTTCACTTTCAGAAACACACGCCGAAAAGATTTGTAAAGTGATGGACCTGGCCGTAAAAGTTGGAGCGCCAATGATCGGCTTAAACGATTCTGGGGGAGCCAGAATTCAGGAAGGCGTAAAATCTTTAGGAGGTTATGCCGATATTTTTCACAGAAATGTAAAAGCTTCAGGGGTTATTCCGCAAATTTCTGCCATAATGGGTCCTTGCGCCGGTGGAGCAGTGTATTCGCCTGCAATGACAGATTTTACACTTATGGTTCAGGATACCAGTTATATGTTTGTAACCGGGCCAAATGTGGTGAAAACGGTAACTAACGAGGAAGTAACTTCAGAAGAACTTGGTGGCGCTTCAACGCACGCTACAAAATCTGGGGTAACTCATATCACTTCATTCAACGATATTGCCTGTCTTGAAGATATAAAGAAACTGGTGAGTTATATGCCTCAAAATAACAAAAAGGCACCGGAAAAACTTCCGTATGAATTAGGTGATGAAATTAGAGAAGAGTTAGATTCCTTGATTCCAGATAGTTCCAATAAACCTTACGATATGCACGAGGTTATTAAGGGAATAATTGATGAAGATTCTTTCTTTGAAATCCATAAAGATTACGCCGATAATATTATTGTTGCTTTTGCGCGCTTAGGCGGAAGAAGTATTGGGATTGTTGCCAATCAACCAATGAGTCTTGCCGGAGTTTTAGACGTAGATTCCTCTAAAAAAGCAGCTCGATTTACCCGTTTTTGCGATTGTTTTAATATTCCGTTGCTAGTTTTAGTTGATGTTCCCGGTTTCTTACCCGGAACCGACCAGGAGTGGAATGGAATTATCCTAAACGGCGCAAAATTACTTTATGCACTAAGTGAAGCCACGGTTCCAAAAGTGACCGTAATTACCAGAAAAGCTTACGGCGGCGCTTATGATGTAATGAATTCCAAACATATTGGAGCCGATCTTAACTTTGCCTGGCCTACGGCTGAAATTGCGGTAATGGGAGCCAAAGGTGCCAGTGAGATTATTTTTAGAAAAGAAATTCAGGAAGCTGAAGATAGCGAAGCGAAACTAGCTGAAAAAGAGGCTGAATATGCAGAAACTTTTGCAAATCCTTTTGAAGCTGCTCAACGCGGATTTATTGATGAGGTAATTATGCCAAGCGATACCAGAAGAAAATTATTGAAAGGCTTTAGTATGCTCGAAAATAAAAAAGTACTTAGACCGGAAAGAAAACACGGCAATATACCTTTGTAATTTTTTAATTTAATTGAGTAAAATTTAAGATTTAAAGTATGACTAAAATTACTACTACAAATATAAATTTGAAACGAAAAAAACTGGAATTGGAATTTGAAACATCTACAAGAGTTCGCGAAGACAGTATATTATTGAACCAGGTTTACGATGAAACAATACTGCCAGAATGGGAGTGAAATTCAATAAAATTGTTTGTGTAGATCACACAAAATTGCAAGATTGGGCTATAGATGAACTTCAGGAATTTAGCGAAGCTAAAGTTGAAGTTTATAAAGATAGTCCTGAAACCGAAAAAGAGCTTATTAATCGAATTGGCGATGCCGAAGCTGTAATAGTTTCCTGGCAAACGCAAATCCCTGAAAATGTTATAAAAAAATGTAGCAATCTTAAATATATTGGGATGGCCTGCAGCCTCTATGATGATGAATCGGCTAATGTTGCTGTAGATTTTGCCAGGAAGCAAGAAATTACCGTGAAAGGTATTTTCGATTATGGCGATCCTGGGGTTATAGAATTCATTATTTCGGAATTGATAAGATTACTGCACGGATTTGGTAAACATCAATGGCGCGAAATGCCGGTAGAACTTACCGATAAAAAGATTGGGATTATTGGTTTAGGTACCACCGGGCAACTTCTGGCCGAAGCTTTATTGCCGCTGGGAGCCGATCTTTATTATTTCAGTAGAAGTAGAAAAAAAGACTGGGAAGAAAAAGGAGTCAAGTATTTAGAACTGGAAAAATTGCTGAAAACTTCAGAAATTATCTCGCTTCATCTTCCAAAGAAGACCAGGCTACTTGGAAAGGAAGAATTTAAAACTTTTGATGCGGGAAAAATTTTAATCAATACTTCGCTGGGGCTTCCTTTTAAGGAAGGAGCTTTTGAAAACTGGATAAAATCTGAAGGTAATTTCGGGATTTTTGATGGTGATGGGGGAGCTTCACTTTCTAAAGATACAAAAGCATTAGATCGTGTAATTTCTTATTCTAAAAGCGCAGGTTGGAGTGCAGAAACTCAAAAACGCTTATCTGAAAAGGTATTGGAAAATTTGAAATCTTATTTCAAATAAACCTCAATATATATAATTCAAACCTCAAAGGTTTTCAAAACCTATGAGGTTTTTTGTTGTAACATTTGTTACTGTCTTACTTCGTAAATTACAGTTAATTTGCACCTCATTAAAAAAATGAACTATGGAATGGATTTTTGAGCCCTGGCCCTGGTATGTATCGGGTCCGCTTATAGCTTTAATAATGTTTTTACTAATTTTTATTGGGAAACAGTTTGGAATGTCTTCCAACCTTAGAACCATGTGTACCATCTGCGGTGCCGATTCTAAAGCCGATTTCTTCAATTTCGATTGGAAATCTCAACGCTGGAATCTTATTGTGGTTGCAGGAGCGATTATTGGCGGATTTATTGGAGCAAATTTATTAAGTAACGATCTTTCTGTAGCAATAAACCCTGATACGATTACAATTTTGGAAGACCTTGGCTTTAATAGCGCCGGTGAAGCTTACCTACCAACTGAAATATATAGTTGGGAAGCAGTTGGCGGAATTAAAGCGCTTATCATTTTACTGGTAGGCGGAATCCTAATTGGATTTGGTGCTCGCTATGCCGGTGGTTGTACATCGGGGCACGCTATTTCTGGACTTAGTAATTTGCAATTACCTTCTTTAATTGCCGTTATAGGATTTTTTATAGGTGGTTTGGTGATGGTACATTTATTATTTCCTCTAATATTTTAAATTGAAATTATGAGAAGTATAGGATATTTATTGATAGGTATATTTTTTGGAATTGTAATGTTTAAATCTGAAGCCGCTTCCTGGTTCAGGATTTATGAAATGTTTCAGTTCCAGTCGTTTCATATGTATGGAATTATGGGTTCGGCATTGCTTTTAGGAGTTATTGGTGTTCAAATTATAAAACGTAAGAACCTGAAATCTTTTTTTGGAGAACGAATTTCATTTACCCCAAAAGAAAAGAGTTTTAGCCGCTACATGTACGGCGGAATTATCTTTGGATTAGGTTGGGCATTAGCCGGCGCCTGTCCGGGACCAATTTTCACCCTAATTGGTGCAGGATTTTTACCAATTCTAATCGTATTTATAGGTTCGCTTTTAGGCACTTTTTTATACGGATTGCTTCGGGAGAAACTTCCGCATTAATAAAAATTTTGGGTTTCGCAGGGAAGAAATTAGTTTTTACTTTCTGAAGAAATATAGAAATAGGGAAGTGAAATATGGTATTTTACAACAACAAGTCTAATTGAAATTACGATTAGTGTGGTGGTAAGGTAAATGATGTCACGATTTATACCAAGCTCGTGCATTATTACAAAAGCGAGTCCGCCCATGATACAGGCAGTGGCGTAGATTTCTTTTCTAAAGATCACGGGAATTTCATTACAAAGAATATCCCGAATTGCACCACCAAAAGTACCCGTCATAGTACCAAGTGCAATGCAAATAATGGGATCAAGCCCATTTCTAATGCCTATTTCAACACCGGTAATAGTAAAGACTCCCAGCCCAATGGTATCAAAAAGAAAGAGGGATTTTTTTAGATAATTAATTTTGTTCCTAAAAATAATGGCAAGAATGGTTACAACACCAATTAGGTAAATATAGATGGTATTTTCCATCCAGGTTACTGGAGTGTTTCCTATTAAAGTATCGCGTAGCGTACCACCACCAATAGCAGTTACAAAACCAATAATAAAAATACCAAAAAGGTCAAGTCGCCGATCCATGGCAGCCAAAGCTCCAGAAATAGCAAAGGCTATGGTTCCCAGGATATCGAGTATATTGAAAAGAGTAAGTTCCATATAATAAACAAAGGTATAGTTAAATTCTGGAAGCCCTTAATTTTTATTTTCTGAATGAAATCTATACCTTCAAATTATTTGCTAATAGGAAAACTTAATTAGGAACAGCTTAAGTTTATAACTAAAGTTATTACTTTTGTAAGATAGAAAAACAAGATAAAAATGAGCGATAAAATAGAAAGAATAAAAACCTTAATAATAGGATCTGGACCGGCAGGATATACTGCAGCAATTTACGCGGCAAGAGCCGATCTTAAACCAGTTATGTATACAGGAATGGAACCTGGTGGACAGTTAACTACAACAACCGAAGTAGACAACTTTCCCGGTTATGCCGATGGAGTAGATGGGCCAAAAATGATGATGGATCTGCAAAAGCAAGCTGAACGTTTTGGTACCGAAGTGAGAATGGGGATGGTAACCGAAGTTGAATTTACCGATAAGCCCGGCGGAATTCACAAAGCTTGCGTAGATAACGCAACCTGGGTTAAAGCCGAAACGATTATTATTTCTACCGGTGCTACCGCTAAATACCTTGGTTTACCAAGTGAGCAACGTTTACGTGGCGGTGGAGTTTCAGCCTGTGCCGTTTGTGACGGATTTTTCTATAAAGGTCAGGATGTTGCTATAGTTGGTGGGGGAGATACTGCTGCAGAAGAAGCAACCTATTTAGCTAATATTTGCAGCAAAGTTACTATGCTTGTAAGAGGTGACCAGATGCGTGCATCTAAAGCTATGCAACACCGAGTAAACAGTACTAAAAATATTGATGTTAGGTTTAATACTGAAGTAGACGAAGTAATAGGCGAACAGGTAGTAGAAGGCCTAAGAATGCTGAATAAAGAAACTGGCGAAAAAGAGCAAATCGATATCACCGGGTTGTTTATCGCCATTGGCCATAAACCAAATACCGATATTTTTAAAGGTAAATTAACGATGGATGATACCGGGTATTTAATTACCGAAGGTAAATCTACTAAAACCAATATTCCGGGAGTTTTTGCTTCAGGTGATGTGCAGGATAAAATTTATCGCCAGGCAGTAACCGCAGCTGGAACTGGATGTATGGCTGCTCTTGATGCTGAACGTTATTTAGCTGAAATTGAAAGCGAAGAGGGAGAAGAAGTAAAAACTACTAAAAAGGTAGAAGCTTAATTTTCTGAAATTTATAATAAAAAACCTCACAGAAACTTAAATCTGTGAGGTTTTTTTGTTTTAAAATCACAAAAAAAATCAGCTTAACGTCATCCTGAACTGGTTTAAGGATGACGTTAAGTTGATAATTGTTATAAATATTAATATTCCAACCCTATTTTAGTTCTAACTTTATCCAGTAGCTCAATTAATTGCAGGCTTTTCTCAAAGGTCATTTCGGTGCTTTCAGTTTTGCCCTCGCGTAGCATTTTTTGAACGTGTTCCGCTTCAAAATTATAACCGTTGGAATTCACTTTAAACTCTTTGGTTTCTTCACCTTCTGGTGTTTGTATAATAATAATTGTAGGTTCGTGAAACCTGGTTTTTAGTGTAAGCGTAGCTTTTTCAAACTGAATAATTGCTGCGGTAGGGGTTTGTTTTATAATAGAACTACCCAATTCTGCCTCTACACCATTTTTATACTCAAAAATAATATCACAGTTTTCGTCAACTCCGGTATCATGAAAACTGGCTTTCGCCTGAATTCTCTCTGGAGCTCCCAGAGCACTCATTGCCATAAAGATAGGGTAAATGCCAATATCCAGTAAGCTACCGCCACCCAGGTTTTTATTGTAAAGGCGTTTATCTAGATCTACCGGTGCCGGAAATCCAAAATCGGCTTTTAGATTTTTGATTTTCCCATATTTTTCAGACTTAATTTGTTCTATTACAAATTTAAAATGCGGAAGAAACTGCGTCCACATTGCTTCCATAAGAAAAACCTTTTCCTTTTTGGCTTTTGCGATCATTTCTTCCACCTGCTTTTTATTCATAGCAAATGGTTTTTCGCATAAAACGGCTTTTTTATGATCAAGGCAAAGAAGAGTCTGTTCGTAATGAAAAACGTGTGGGGTAGCGATATAAACTACATCTAATTCTTCATCTTTTAACATTGCTTGGTAGCTGGAAAATAATTTTGTAGCCGCATGTTCTTTTGCAAAAGTTTCAGCTTTGGTTTTAGATCTACTGGCAACCGCATAAAGTTCGGCACCTTCAACATCCTTTAAAGCAGTGGCGAATTTTCCGGCAATTTTTCCGAGGCCAAGGATTCCCCATTTTATATTTTTCATCTTAAATAAAATTTATTTTAGAGAGTTAATTTTTGTTGAAAAACCTAAATTTTAAACTGAAAATTAGGTGTTTCTTTTAATTTTATGTTCCGGGGTTTTTATAAATAATTCCAGGATTAGAGCAAGTGCCATGACAAGTAAACATCCTACTAAATTGAGCCATAAATAGGGCATCACATCAAATTTATAGAGAATTATTACTATAATTTGTGTGATTATTGCGGCTACAAAAACCGAATTACTATTTACAATTTTAATAAAAAATGCCAGTAAAAATATTCCCAAAACATTTCCGTAGAAAATAGAACCGATGATATTTACCAGCTGGATAAGGTTATCAAATAAATTAGCAAAACTGGCAAAGGCAATGGCAATGGCTCCCCAGAGTAGGGTAAACCATTTTGAAGCTTTTACATAATGCTCGTCAGACATTTCTGTTTTTCGGCTTCTTTTATATAGATCTATGGAAGTTGTGGAGGACAACGCATTTAATTCGGAAGCGGTAGAAGACATTGCTGCAGATAGGATTACTGCTAATAACAAACCAATTAATCCGCGTGGAAGGTTATTCAGAATAAAATGAATAAATACATAATCTTTATCGTTGCTCTCGGCATCTTTGTCTGATGCGTCTATTAATTTCCTTGCTTTTTCTCTCGTTTCGTTTTCTGAAGCATTTAAAGTAGCCAGGTTTTCGCGATAAGTAGAATTATTTTCAGGAGTAAAATTATTGTTTTCGGCAAATTGTAAATGAAGATTCTGTTTTTCCTGCTGTATCTCATCGTGCTCCAGCATTAAATCTTCATATTGATTTCCGTAATCTGAATTTAAAACGGTTTCAGTGGCTGCGGGATTAAAATTCAAAGGAGCGTTGTTAAACTGATAGAATACAAAAACCAGGACACCTACAAGCAAAATAAAGAACTGTAACGGCACTTTAAGCATCCCATTCATAATCATTCCCATTCGGCTCTCGTTAACCGATCTTCCGCTTAAATAACGTTGCACCTGGCTTTGATCTGTTCCAAAATAGGAAAGTGCTAAAAAGCTACCGCCAATAATTCCGCTCCAGAAAGTATATCGGTTTTCAAAATCGAAAGAGAAATCCAGAATATCCATTTTGCCGCTGGCACCGGCAATTTCAAGAGCATTGCTAAAATTAATATTTTCGGGTAAATAGCTTAGAATAATAAAAAATGCAGCAAACATACCCGTGAGAATTACTGCCATTTGTTGCTTGTGAGTAACACTTACGGCTTTTGTGCCCCCGGCAACCGTATAAATAATAACTAAGGAACCAATTAGCACAGTTAATCCAGAGAGGTTCCAGCCTAAAACTGCTGAAAGAATAATTGCAGGCGCAAAAATAGTTAAACCGGCTGCCAGGCCTCGTTGTATTAAAAATAGTACTGCAGTTAATGTTCGGGTTTTTCTATCGAATCTTGATTCTAAATATTCGTAAGCGGTATAAACGTTGAGTCTTCGATAAATGGGAATAAAAAACATGCAAATAATTACCATTGCAATAGGTAGCCCAAAATAGAACTGTACAAAACCCATCCCATCGTGAAAAGCCTGGCCTGGTGTAGAAAGAAAGGTGATGGCACTGGCTTGAGTTGCCATTGTAGAAAGCCCAATTGTCCACCACCGGGTCTCGCTGCCACCGCGAATATAATCTTGTGCGCCCTTATTATTTCGGGTTTTGTAAACGCCGTAAGTAACTATAAAAGTAAGCGTACCAAGAAGAACAATCCAGTCTATTAATTGCATATTAGGTGAATTGAGACATTATAAAATAAAACACAATTATGTAGGCTGCGTTGGCCAAAAGAACAAAAGTGTAGGATTTCTTCCAGGTAAATTTTTCGGGTTTCTTCATTATTTTCCTATTGAAATCATATTAGCAAAAAGCCTGTAAGCTCCGGGAACTCCCACCGGAAACTGTCTAAAAAAGCTTAAACCGGTATAAATAAAATACCCTTCTCCATATTTTGCAACCATTAAACTTCCATCTTTGGGAGTTTCATTTTTATCGTTCATAGAAAGGATTGGTGTAAATTCCTCACTCCAGGAATCAGGAAAGTAAAGTCCGCGTTCCTGCACCCAATTTTCAAAATCTTTTTCGGTGATTTTATTCGGAAAATTTAAGATGGGATGATCTTCGGCTAAAAACCTAACTTCGGCCGTCTCATCGGTTACCCTGTCTCGAGATAATTCAAGCGGAAGAGGAGAAATATTCTCTGTTACCAGCCCATGGTTGGTGTTGTATTGCACAATAAGATTGCCGCCATTTTTTACATAATCAAAAAGCGCCTGTTGCTTATATTTTAAGGTTTCCACGGTGTTTAATGCACGAATTCCCAGTACCACCGCATCATATTTTTGCAATGAAGCCTGTGAAATTGAAGCCACATTTAATTTATTAACTCTATATCCAATTTGCTGAAGGCTTTCTGGAACAACATCACCCGCACCTTCAATGTAACCTACTAAATCTCCTTTTTTCTCGATTTCCAGTCTTGCAACTTTTAATTTTGCAGGAACTACCAGGTTTTGTTTCGGAATGTGTTTGTAATCTATACTGATGAGTTTTTCTGAAAATTCCTCTCCGTTTATTGTAGCTGAAGGAATTATAAAAGTTTCTTCCTGTTCTTTGGGCGGAGTAACCTCAAAAGTTACCGTTACTGAACTCCCTTTTTGCTGAAGCTGAAATTTGTGATTTTCTGGTTTAATTTTCCAGTTTTCCCCGGCAGTAAGACTAACCTCTCCCTGAATATTTGGTTTTCCCGAAGTAAGTTTTACTGAAACTTTTTTAGATTTCTCATTTTCAAAAATGATTACATCTTCTTCAAAAACGAGGGAAACTTTAGGAATAATCTCAAAAGGTTGATAGGTTTCGCCAAAAACAGCATCATTATATTTATAAACTATAGGTTTTTCAAAGTTTAGGGAAACATCCTTAAAATTGAGCTTAAAAACTGCTTTAGTAAGACCTGGTGTTTCGGGTAGCCCAATAAGTTCACGATCTTTTACAATATACATTCCGTTTTTTGATTCTTCCTCTAACCAGTATGGCGTGGTATAAGATGTTTTTTCCGGAACCTTTAAAGCGATCTTATTTTGCCAGTTTTCGTTATTTTTTAGTTTGGCTTCGGGTTGAATTTTAGAGTTATTCAGACTTAATTCAATTGAACTCAGAGTTACAGGGAAATCACTTCGGTTAATGGCCTCCAGATTAATTGTTACGCTATCTTTTGGAGTTGCTGAAGGCTGAGAAGCTACTGCTTCTAAAAATAAGCCTGTACTAGCATAAATAATATTTTTAATTTCTTTGGTCTTTAATTCCCGCCAATGTTCATTGGGTAATTTTTTAATGAGTTTATAGGCTTCAAGAAGTTGGGGTAGGCTCGCTGCAGGATTTGTAAACCTATAGTTTTCTTCAACCTGATATAGAATTTGGCCAATTTCAGCACCACCTTCTAATTTGTTCCAGGAAGTATCTATACCTTCAAAAACATCTTGCGAGCGTATGGTATCTCCTTTAATTGGTTCTAAATACTCCATTTGTTTCCCACGGGATCCAGTACTTCCAAAGCCTTGAGATTGGTGTTGGCTTCGGCTTAAAGATGAAATTTCGGGATTTGAAAGTCCCAGCAGCGGAAAATAAACTCCGGTGTCAAAACTTATAAATCTATCTTTACTGGCTTCTTCAAAAGCTTCTTCACCGCCATAAAACCAGGGCGAAGTATTAAAATATGCTCGTTTTGGTTGGTGGGTGTTGGTATAATTTAATTGGTCTGGAAATTTATTGGGATTTGCAGCAGCATCAAAAGCTTCTAAACTTAGTAAGGCAGAAGAAGTGTGATGCCCGTGAGTACTGCCTGGGGTGCGATGATTAAACCGATTTATAATCACATCGGGTTTAAAATTTCTAATTATCCAAACCACATCGCTTAATACTTTTTCTTTATCCCATATTTCAAGGGTTTCTTCCGGGGTTTTAGAATAACCAAAATCGTTAGCACGGGTAAAAAACTGCTCTCCACCATCTATTTCTCTCGCCGCAAGTAATTCCTGGGTTCTTATTAATCCCAGTTGTTCTCTTAGTTCTGGGCCAATTAGGTTTTGACCACCATCGCCTCGGGTTAAGGATAAATATGCTGTTCGCGCGTGTTTTTCGTTTGAAAAATAGGAGATTAATCGGGTGTTTTCATCATCGGGGTGTGCGCCAATGTATAAAACCGAACCAAGGAAATTCAGCTTTTTTATTTTCTGAAATATTTCAGAAGCATTTAATTTTTCGGGTTCCTGTGCGTGTAAATTCAACAGGAAAAAACAGAAAAGTAAACTAAATAGTTTTCGCATAAATTTCACGGCGATTAATAAGACATCCAAATATAAAAACTTTAGTCGCCTGAAGATAGAAAATTAACTGCTTTTACCCGGTAATCGTAATTTAATTATGCTGAAGCTATTTATAATTTACAATAATACCCGCAGAATTCTAGAAAGCAAAAGATTTCTAAAATGTTTAAAGACTGCTTTTATCTCCATCCAGGTAAACATCTTTGGCAACTAAAGAAACCGCTTTTTGCAGAATTAAGTTATTTGGGTAGGTTATTAATTCTCCCTCTAAAGTTCTGAGGTGCAAATGGAAAGCCTTTATATCTTCAATAATAGCTTCAATAGGTAGATCTTTATCGTGAATCTTTATTTTGTCTCCAATTTTATACGGAAATGAAAAGAAAAGAATTACACCAGAAGTAATATTGCTAAGAATAGACCAAATAGCAAAAAGCGCAACTCCAAGCACTGCAAAAACCGAAGAAAAGATTAAAGAAAGTTCGGTTAGTCCCATTCCCCAGGCAATAGCTAATAAGAAAACCGCGATAAACAGGATAAGAATATTGATGTATTTAAACATTAACCGGGTTCGGGTAAAGTCTATTTCACTTCGTTTTCCAACCCTATGAGCAGCTTTTTTTAATAAAAACTGAACGATTAATAAGGCAAATACAGTAATTATCGTGTAGGTAATTTCAGATCTGTATTGAGTTAAAACTTCAAACATTTTAGTGCTAATAATTTTATATAAAGGTAGATTTTAAAAGCTATTTTCAAATAAAAATTATGGACTTATTTAAAATTTTTACTTTTCGTTTAAAGTTAACTCAAAGCTTAAGATTGTATTGCATAATAATTTTATAATAAAATAATTACAATTTAAATAGAAGCAAGATCAATTAGTTCGTTATAAACTAAATAGGTTGGAAGTCCTACTACATTAAAATAACTTCCTTCCAGATTGGTAATTCCAATTAAGCCAATCCATTCCTGTATGGCATAGCCGCCAGCTTTGTCAAAGGGTTTAAAATTTTCAACGTAATAATCAATCTCCCCACTGGTAAGTTCTTTAAAAGTTACTTTTGTTTCGCAGTTTACAGTAGATTGATGATTGTGCGTAGTAAAGCATACCGAAGTAAACACACTATGGGTTTTACCCGATAATGATCTAAGCATCTCTTTAGCTTCAAGCGTGGTTTCAGGTTTTCCCATAGCTTTGTTTTCGTTATACACAATGGTATCGCTGGTAATTAAAATCTGATCTTTTTTTAATTCTTTTTGAAAAGCTTCAGCTTTTAACTGAGCCAGGAAATCGGTTATTTCTTCTTTTTTAAGGTAGTCGGGACAAACTTCTTTCACCGGTCTTACATCGGTTTTAAAGGGAATATCCAGGTCTTTAAAAAATTGGTGACGTCTCGGTGAGCCTGAAGCGAGAATTATTTCTTTATTTTTTAAAATTGCTTTTAGCATAGTAATATTATTAAAATCCCTGAAAGATAAGATTATTTGGAAAATTGGTTCATTGTAAAGACCGACTGTAAATTCTATGAAGCAAGAATAAACTGATATAAGCCTATAGAAGTTAGTCCGAAAAACATTATTATTTTTAATAATAAGCTTAGGTGTGAATAATGTTTCTTCTTTTTAGCTTCCCAAATTTTAACCTGAAAATATAGTAGGGGTGCGAGTATAAAAATAAGAGTAAAAATTACTAGGAAAGTATTCTCAAATAAATAATTATAAATATAATATACAATTGCGGCCACAGGTAAAATACCTATTGCAAAAATGATTTTATTGGTGCGGCTATGCCCAAGCATTATAGGTAAGGTTTGTATTCCGGCGTTATAATCTCCTTTCACATCTTCCTGATCTTTTAATATTTCCCGAAGTAAATTTATTAGAAAGGCAAAAATTGCATAATCCAGTAAAATTGAAAATAGTAAAGATTGAACCTGCTTGTTTTGTGAATTTATTGCAGGAAAAAGATCAAAAACCGAAGGCAAAAGCACCACAAAGCCAACCAACAAGCTAATTAAAACATTCCCCAGCACAGGAATTTGCTTTAAATAACTGGCATAGAGGTAGAGTAAAGCTGAAGAAAAGATGAAAATCGCAACAAACCCGGGTTTGCCCAGTAAATTAGCCAGGTAAAAACCACTTCCTACGCCAATAACATTTAAAATTATAAATAAATTATTCGCATTTTTTTCTGAAATTTTATTGTCTATAATTAGCTTTTCCGGCTTATTAATTTTATCGGCCTGTACATCATAAATATCATTAATTACGTATCCCGAAGCGGCAATACAAAGTGTGGCAAGCATAAGTAGCGCATACCCAAAAGTGCTAAGCGTAATTGCAGCGCCAAATTCCTCAAAAAATGAAAATTTAATCAGGATTAAAGTGAGTGCAATAAAAACCAGGTTAGGCCACCGAATTAGTTTGAGGTATGCTATCATATTTAATTATTCAGAAACAAATTTTAAACCTATGATGGAAATAATTAAGGTGCTTAAGAAAAAGATTCGCCAAAAATGCACGGGTTCCTTAAAGATAAAAATACCCAGCAAAACCGTGCCCACAGCTCCAATACCTGTCCAAACCGCGTAAGCAGTACCTATGGGTAGCGTTTGGGTAGCTTTGTAAAGTAGAACCATACTTAGCGTGAGCGAAATTAAAAAGCCAACAAACCAAAGGGTACTGGTATTTCCCGAGGTGACTTTCATTTTTCCCAGGCAAAAAGCGAAACCTACTTCAAAAAGTCCGGCGAGAATAAGTATAATCCAGTTCATTTATTATTTCTCAATCCATTTACCCTGCACTTTCATCACCTGCTCAATCACATCTCTTACACAGCCTTTTCCGCCTTTTTTATGCGAAACATATTTTGAAATTTCTTTTACTTCGGCTACCGCATCCTGGGGGCAGCAAGGTAAACCAACAAGTTTCATAGGGTAATAATCAGGTATATCGTCTCCCATATAGAGAACATCTTCGGCGTTAATTTCATAAATATCGAAAAACTCGTCCATTTGTTCCACTTTATCGTGAATGCCAAGATAAATATCTGTAATTCCAAGGTCTCTAAGACGTTTCCGAACGCCTTCGTTTTTCCCTCCAGAAATTATACAAACCGTAAAACCGGCATTTTTAGCTGCTTTTAAAGCATAGCCATCTTTAATATTCATAGTTCGCAGTAGTTCCCCTTCGGTACTAATTTGAATGCTACCATCGGTAAGCACACCGTCTACATCAAAAACAAAGGTGTTAATTTGGTTTAGGTATTCTTTATAATTTTTTTCCATGGAAATCCTGAATAGATTGGGTTAAAATGCTGTAAATGTCTTTATTTTTTTTTGGTAAAAGTCTTAAATGGGCTTCAATCGTTTTTTGATCGTTTCTTATGGCCGGGCCGGTTTGAGCATCTTTTGGTGTTAAGCTTTCAATTTTTGAAGCCGTTTCCTTAATAAGTGGTCTTAAAATACTAAAATCTACTTGGTTATTTTCGCAAATTTCTGCGCCAAGAGTATATAAATGATTGCTGAAATTATTTACAAAAATTGCCGCCAGGTGTAAAGCTTTGCGTTGTTCAGAATTTACTTCTCTAACGTCTTTGGTGATTTCTAAAGCCAGTTTCTTAATTTTTTCTAAATTTTCAGCTGAATTTGCTTCGATGCAAACCGGGATTTCAGCAAAATCTACCAATTTGTTTTTAGAAAAAGTTTGCAACGGATAAAACACTCCGAAATTACTCAAATTTTCCAACGCATTTAAACTTACCGCGCCCGAGGTATGTAAAACTAATCCTGGAAGGTTTTTTAGATTATGGGCAACATCGGCAATTACATCATCTTTTAAAGCGAGTAAATAGAAATCGGCCACTTTTAAATCGCTGATTCTGTTTGTGATATTGGTGTAATCTTTAAAATAACTCAGGTTTTCTTCCCGGTGATTATACACCTGGATTACCCTGGTGTTTTCTGCTTCAGAAAATGCCTTAAAAAGATGAAATGCAACATTCCCTGCACCTAAAATTACCACTTCTATCATTCGGCTAAATTATTAAAAATATTGAGGCAATAAAATTAACATTCATGTAGAAGAATGTCTTGATTTTTACTATTTCAAACCGTTAAAATTCCCTAAATTTGCGGGCTTAAAAGAGTTACTTCATGCAGAATAAAATAGCCTCTGTCATATTTTCTACACGTATAATGGCAGTCTTATTTGTGGTCTATGCAATAGCCCTGGCGTTGGGAACATTTATTGAAAGTTGGTACAGTATAGAAACCGCAAGAGTGTTAATTTATAACGCCTGGTGGTTTGAAGCCATTATGGTATTTTTTGTGATTAATTTCGCCGGAAATATTAAACGGTATAACCTTCATAAACGCGAAAAATGGTCTTCACTTTTAATCCATTTGTCGTTTGTATTAATTTTAGTTGGTGCCTTTATTACCCGATATATTAGTTATGAAGGGGTGATGCCTATCACGGAAGGTGAAACTACAAATATCATGCTTTCAGAAAAAACCTATTTTACCGCATTTATTGACGGGGAAATAGACGGCGAACCTCGCCGAAGGGTTTTGGAAGAACAGGTACTTTTTGCCCCTGAAACCGAGAATGACTACGTATTAAATACCGATTATAATGGGCAACCGGTTACTATTGAAGCTACCAATTTTATTTATGGTGCTAAAGAAGAATTAGTTCCTGCCGAAGATGGAGAGAATCATCTTAAACTGGTAGAAGCCGGTGGTGGTAATCGTCACGACCATTATTTAAAGGAGGGCGAAGTTCAAAACATACATAATGTTTTATTTGCATTAAATGAACCTACCGAGGGAGCGATTAATATAACGTATGAGGAAGAAACCGGAAAATACACTATAAATTCTCCATTTGAAGGCGATTATATGCGAATGGCCGACCAGGAGAAAGGGAATTTGGTTAAAGATTCTACGCAAAACTTAATGCTGCGCTCTCTTTATAATATAGGGGCTATGCAATTTGTAATTCCTGAACCGGTGGTTAAAGGAAAATACGATATTGTAAAAACACCAGAAAAAACCGATGGCCAGAGCGATGCGCTAACGGTAAAAGTTACTTCTGAAGGGGAATCTGAAACAGTTACTATTTTGGGTGGCCAGGGAATTCCCAGTGAACCGCATAAAGTAGAAGTTGCCGGCCTGGAACTATTCCTTAACTACGGTAGTAAAGAGATAGAATTGCCTTTCGCATTAAAATTGAACGATTTTATTGCCAATAGATATCCGGGAACTGAAAACAGTTATTCTTCATTTAAAAGTAAAGTTGAAATTGTGGAAGAAGGAAAAGAAAATGTTCCGTACGAGATTTATATGAACCACGTTTTAGATCACAAAGGTTTCAGATTCTTCCAGGCCAGTTTTATGCCAGATGAAAGCGGTACAGTACTTTCTGTAAATCACGATTTCTGGGGTACCTGGGTAACTTATATAGGTTATTTTCTACTTTATTTAGGATTAATGCTCATCTTGTTTGATAAAGGTTCCCGTTTTGGAAACCTTAAGGATATGCTTGAAAAAGTAAAAGACAAAAAGAAAAAATTAACTACTGTGCTTATTTTCTTTATGGCTACCGGCTCTATGTTTGCACAAACACCGGGAGACGAGCACGAACATGCTGAATCGGCCAAAAGGGAAGTAGATTCTATTATTAAAAGCAACGCCATAAGCGAAGAGCACGCTGCTGATTTTGGCCGACTTATAATCCAGGATGCCGGTGGAAGGATGAAACCCGCTAATACGTATTCTTCAGAATTGCTTCGAAAATTAAGTAAATCTGATTCTTACGAAGGTTTAAGTTCTGACCAGGTTTTAGTCTCACTTACTCAAAACCCAATGATTTGGTATAATGTACCTATTATTTATGTTGAAAAACATAACGATAGTTTGCATAATCTTCTTGGGGTAGAAGAAGGGAAAAAATACCTCACTCTTAGTAGTTTCTTTGACGAAATGGGGAATTATAAGCTTTCTCCACTTTTAGAAGAAGCCTACCAGGCTGCTGTACCTAATAAATTTCAGAAAGATTTTATCAATACCGATAAAAAAGTGAATTTATTATATCGTGCGCTTCAGGGTAAGATTTTAAGAATTTTCCCAATTCCGGAACATGAAAATAATAAATGGGTTTCTTATCCTGAATTAGAAGATGAAGAAGGTGCTTTTAAAGGAATGGATTCGGTGTACACCAAACAAATTCTTCCGCTTTATATGACCTCCCTTTCTGATGCGGTTGAAAGTGGAGATTATTCTAAAGCAAACCAATTTCTTGAAAGTATAAAAGGATTTCAAAAAAAATTCGGGGCCGAAGTATTGCCTTCAGAAGAAAAGGTTAATGCAGAAATTGCTTATAACAAATACGATATTTTCAGGAATCTTTTCTGGATGTATATGATCGCCGGTTTATTTATGCTGGTTATTGTAATTGTAAAGATTTTTAAAGAAAATAAATTTATTGATTGGCTGGTTAAAATAAGCGCCGGCGTTATAATAGTCCTTTTTGTTTTACATACTTTAGGTTTAATTGCCCGGTGGTATATTTCTGGACACGCACCCTGGAGTGATGCTTACGAGTCTATGATTTACGTAGCCTGGGCCACAATGTTCTTTGGTTTGGCTTTTGGAAGAAAAAGTACCTTAACTATTGCATCTACAGCCTTTGTAACTTCAATGATTTTGATGATTGCGCACTGGAACTGGATGGATCCATCTATAGCAAACCTCCAGCCTGTGTTAGATTCTTATTGGTTAATGATTCACGTTTCAGTAATTGTAGGAAGTTACGGCCCGTTTACCCTGGGAATGATTCTGGGGGCAGTGGCATTGCTTTTAATGATTTTTACTACGGAAAAGAATAAGAGGAAAATGGATCTCAATATAAAAGAGATCACCATTATTACTGAAATGGCCTTAACTGTTGGTTTGGTAATGTTAACTATTGGAAACTTTCTTGGAGGCCAGTGGGCTAATGAAAGCTGGGGACGTTACTGGGGCTGGGACCCTAAAGAAACCTGGGCTTTAATTAGTATTATGGTTTATGCCTTCGTAATACATATGCGACTGGTGCCGGGATTACGAAGCAGGTGGTTCTTTAACCTTATGGCTGTTGTATCTTTTGCCAGTATTTTAATGACTTATTTTGGAGTAAACTTCTACTTAGCTGGTTTACACTCATACGCAAGCGGAGATAAAGTGATAACGCCAACATTTATTTATTACGCCGTGGCTATAGTAGCCTTGCTGGGTGCAGTTTCGTACTGGAGATTCCAGAAGTTTTATGCTAAAAAGCCTAAGAAGAAGATTGAAAAATAATTAGAAAATTGCGAACTGAAAAGTCTCGTGCCTAAAGCAATGTGGTTATGCTTCTAATATGTGTAGATTCACAACAACTTAGATCCTGAAACAAGTTTAGGAAGACGAATAATAAAAAAGCCTGTCTAAATTTTTTAGACAGGCTTTTTGAGTTTATACAAAGGAATCAATTATTTAATATTTCCAACCATATCTTTAGGTTGCACCCATTCATCAAATTGATCTTCGGTAAGGTGTCCTAATTCAACGGCAGCTTCTTTAAGTGTAGTGCCGTCTTCGTGAGCTTTATTGGCAATTTCAGCGGCTTTGTAATACCCGATTTTTGTATTTAAAGCAGTAACCAGCATCAAGGAATTATTTAAATGTTCTTTAATTCTTGGCGTGTTCGCTTCAATTCCATGGGCACAATTAACATCAAAAGATACACAGGCGTCACCAATAAGTTCTGCACTTTGTAATAAGTTGGCAGCCATAACCGGTTTAAATACATTTAATTCAAACTGGCCCTGCATTCCGCCAACACCAATCGCCACGTCGTTACCCATTACCTGTGCGCAAACCATAGTTAAAGCTTCACATTGCGTAGGATTCACTTTTCCGGGCATAATGGAAGATCCCGGTTCATTAGCCGGAATATTGATCTCTCCAATTCCACTTCTTGGTCCTGAGGAAAGCATTCTAATATCATTTCCTATTTTATTTAGGGAAACCGCTAATTGTTTTAAAGCCCCGTGAGTTTCAACAAAAGCATCATGTGCGGCAAGAGCTTCAAATTTATTTCCTGCCGAAACAAATGGTAATTCAGTGAATTTTGCGATAAATTCAGAAACGCGCTTTGAATATCCTTTTGGAGTATTTAATCCCGTACCAACTGCGGTGCCACCAAGTGCTAATTCGGCTAAATGCGGAAGCGTATTTTCCAGCGCATTAATTCCGTGATCCAGTTGAGCCACATAACCACTAAATTCTTGGCCCAGGGTTAGGGGAGTGGCATCCATAAAATGCGTACGCCCAATTTTTACAACTTCTTTAAACTCATCTGACTTTTTCTTTAAAGTATCACGAAGCTGTCTTACACCCGGAAGGGTAACTTTCGTGATTTTTTTATAGGCAGCGATATGCATTCCCGTAGGAAAAGTATCGTTAGAAGATTGCGATTTATTTACATCATCGTTTGGTTGCAGGGTTTTATCGCCTTCTCCCAAAGTTTTTCCTGCAAGTTGGTGCGCGCGGTTGGCAATAACTTCATTTACGTTCATATTGCTTTGAGTACCGCTTCCGGTTTGCCAAATTACCAAAGGAAATTGGTTATCATGTTTCCCTTCAAGAATTTCGTCACAAACCTGGGCAATGTAATCTCTTTTATCTACCGGCAAAACACCTAATTCGCAGTTGGTGTATGCAGCAGCTTTTTTGAGGTAAGCAAAACCATAAACTATTTCCAGAGGCATACTGGCGGCAGGACCAATTTTAAAATTATTCCGGGAGCGTTCCGTTTGGGCACCCCAGAGTTTATCGGCCGGAACCTTTACTTCTCCAATAGTATCTTTTTCTATTCTATAGTCCATAATTAATATATTAGTTGTGACACAAATTTACAAGTTAGCGGCTTTTTTACAGGTATAAAAACAAAGAATTTAGCCTGTATTTTTTCTGATTTTTGTCAAGTAAGTGTGAATTTCTCACAAATTAATTGTGATAAGCCGGCAAAGCTTACTATCTTTGACCAGATCAAAAAACTTTTGATATTATGTTCGAATTCGATCAATACCTCGGTTTCCTGGCTTTCCTGGTTATTTTAACTATGGGATTCTGGCTTATGATTTTCCTAATGGCTATCTTACCCTATTGGATAGGCGGTTCGGTTGCTGAATTGCTTAAAGAAAAGAAAGAAGCTAGAAAAAAAGCTAAAGAAGAAAAAGCATAAAAAAAGGGACGGTTAATGTCCCTTTTTTTATGCCTTATTTTTTAACAATAAAATATAAAACCGGCTTATTTAAGCCGGTTTTATTAGTTCTAAATTATCCTTCAAATCCTGGATCATCAAAATCTTCTTCACCACCACGTCGTTGTTCACGTTTTTGCTGATTGAATCTATATATTACCGAAAGATTAATTTGTCTCTGTCTCCATTGGAATTCACTTTCCCTGTTAAAGAATTCAGTAGAAGTAAATGATTTCCTTTTTCTTGAATTTAATAAATCTCTTACGTTTAAAGAGAGCGTAACATTATCGTTTAGAATTTCTTTACTAAAAGCAAGATCTATAGAAAAAATCCCTTCGTTTTTAGTTTGTGCATTTTCTTGTGGGCCACGATAGAAAGCATTGGTTTGCCAGTCTATAGCACCGGGAAGTGTTACTTTAGAGCTAAACCTTGCAAACCAGCTTGTATTTTTTGCTCCATAATCTACACCGTTAAATTCACCCTCAGTTTCAAACTGGAAAAAGTTAAAACTACTATTTAATCTTAACCAGTCTGCAGGGTTGTAAAGAATACCAAGTTCACCACCGGTTCTTTTATTAGTAGCAAGGTTAATAGGGATAGTTCTAATAATATCAATCCCATCTGTAGTTTCCTGGCCTGTATTTTCTTCAACTCTTTCAAACGAATCTGTTTCGTGCTGATAATAAACAGAAGAAGTAAAGGTTATTTTATCCCACCGTTTTAAGTATCCAATATCAAAAGCGCTGGCAAAAGCCGGTTGTAAATTAGGATTCCCCTGAAATACATTGGTACGACTTGAACGAGATGGGAACGGATTAATATACCAACCTCTTGGACGGTTAATCCTTCTATTATATCCTACAGTTATATTTTCTTCTTCGCCACCATCACTGGATAATTCGTAAATTAAATTAACTGTTGGGAACAAGCCTAAATAATTGTTGTCAAATTTGGTTTGAATTGGGAATCCAAAAGCTTCAACAAGTTCTTCATCACTTAGTCTTGAATTTATATCACCTTTAAGTTGAGTGTTTTCTAATCTTAAACCTAAAAGAAATGAAAATTTACCAAATTTGGTTCCGTATTGAGAATACAGGGCATTTACGTTTTCTTCGTAATCAAAGATATTGGTAAGCGTATCGTTAGTTACCAAATTTCCAGTAGCTAAATCTTCCTGTTGTAGACGGTAATCTGTAATTTCGTTCTCAAAATTTCCGCGGTAACCGGCTTCAAATCTAGCGTCTTCCCCAAGCGGTAAAACATAATCTGCCTGGATTAAATATTCTTTTTGATCTTCTTCGGTATAAACTTCTTCTCGTTGAAAAGCTTCAGTATTTTCCTGGTTTGTAGAAATATATTCTTCGTTTATAAAAGTATTTTGAACTTCGGCATCATTTTCATATTGAAAATCGGCAGTAAGTTCGTGACCTTCATCATTAAATTTATTCTGGTAATTTATTGAAATCTGGTAGCTATTATCTTCTTCACTTTGCAACTCTCTTCTTAAAGTTTCTTCAACTAAACTGCCACCAATATAGCGATCACTATTATTCAAGGTTTTATCTTCATCCTCACCGTAGCGATAAAAAATACTGGCTGTAAGGGAAGATTGTTCGGTAAGGAAATATTCAATTCCAAAATTACCGTTGTAGTTTCTATTTAAACGCTCTGTTTCCCGTTCCTCGCGAATTCTATCATATTCGGGTCTAACAATTTCCCCATCAGAATTAAATCGTCTTAGATATTCGGTATCGCTATAGTTATTTTGGGGAGCATCAAAATAGCGCCATCCAATATTAGTAAATAGATTGAATTTTTCAGTTCTATAGTTAAGATTAGTGGAAAGTCCGGCATTATCGGGATGACCTAAGTTTAAATTTACTGAACCGTTAAATCCAAGGGTTTCTTTTTGTCTAAGAATAATATTTAAAATACCCGCTGTACCTTCAGCATCATATCTAGCCGAGGGGGAAGTAATAACTTCAACACGTTCAATAGCTTCAGCAGGAAGCTGGCTTAAAACGTTGCTATCTCCAAACCCGGCCATTGCCGATGGTTTACCATTAATAAGGATTCTAACATTTTGATTCCCTCTTAAGCTAATTCCGCCCTCAACATCTACAGAAACCGAAGGAACGTTATTAAGAGCATCACTAACAGTACCTCCTGCGGTGGTAAGGTCTTTTCCTATATTATAAATCTTTTTATCAAGTTGAACGCTAACCTGTGTAGTTTCTGCCTGGACTACAACCTCGTCAAGACTATCTGAATCTAGCCCTAGGCTGATAGTTCCTAAATTAATATCTGAATCTACCTTACGATCATTGAATTCTTTAGTTTCATAAGAGATAAATTCAACAATAACATTATAGGTGCCTTCTGGAACTTCTATAGAGAAATTTCCCTGAGAATTGGTTACAACTCCTGTAACATCTGCAGGTTCGTTGGCATTAACTACAGAAACTGTTGCAAATTCAAGAGGAACATTCATCTCCTCGTCCATTACTTTTCCGGAAATTTTATGCGGGCCCGATTGGGCGAAGCCGCTAAGGCTGAAAAAAAGAAAAAACGCTGCACTGAGCGTACTCAAGATTTTGGTGGTCATAGAAAAATTTTATTCTTTGACCCCAACTTTCTCAAATGGTTTAATGGAATTTGGGTTAAACTCGCGTTAAATACGACTTTTAAATGTTAAAAGTACTTTTATCACTGAGCTTCAATACTTAAGATTTACGACTAATTTTCTTATTTAATTCAAGATATTTTTCAAACTGCTTTTTGCTCATTAATTTCTGCAACTTTCTATGTTCTGCCTTTTGAATTTCCTTGAGTTTAAAGATTATTTCATCTTCATGTAAAGCCGTAGTATTAAGGATTTCATTCTTTTTAAGTGTGTATTCTATAATAAGATCTTCAAGTTTACCGGTTTGTTCAAAATCCAGTTCTAATTCTCTTTTCCAGGTATAGGCTAATTCCCTTGCAATTTCAAGAAGTTCTTTTCTGCTTTTTCTATGCAGGTAAAAATGGGAAAAAACAAATCCCGCTGCTAGAAATCCGGCGGCCCCAATTATAGCTATTTTATGTTGAGTTTTCATTTTTTACTGGTTTGAATTACCAAAACTTTTATTGTAATAAATCTTCAATTTTAGAACCCGGGCGACCTACAACCGCAGTATCTTTAGTTTCTACAATAGGTCTTTCAATTAATTTTGGATTTTTAACCATTACAGTAATTAATTCCCTGTCGCTAAGATCTTTATTTTTATATTCTTCTTTCCAGATCTTTTCGTTGGTTCTTATTAACTGCATAGGATAAAAACTTAATTTATCCAGAATTTGCTTTAATTCAGTTTCAGAAAGAGGTTCTTTTAAATATTCTCTAACCTCATAATCTTTTCCTGAGTTTTTAACGATTTCCAATCCTTCCCGGGATTTTTTACATCTGGCGTTATGGTAAACTGTAATCATTATTTTTTGGTTTTGGCTTCTTTAAAATAAACAATAAATTCTAATTCTAAAATTTATGAGCATAAACTTATCAATCTTCCTGCCGTTGTCCCATCATCATTAAAAAAGCTTTTAAAAACATATCAATATCACCATTCATCACGGCATCTACATTTCCGGTTTCTTCTGCAGTTCTTACGTCTTTAACCAATTTATACGGATGCATCACGTAATTTCTAATTTGAGATCCCCATTCAATTTTCATTTTAGAATCTTCAATTTCCCTGCGCTGTGCCTGTTGTTTCTGAAGTTCTATTTCATACAACTGGCTTTTTAAAAGCTGCATTGCCTTGGTCTTATTTTCCAGCTGCGATCGTGTTTCAGAATTTTCTACAACAATTCCCGTGGGAGCGTGGCGCAATCTAACCGCGGTTTCAACCTTATTTACATTTTGTCCCCCAGCTCCAGAAGAACGCATAGTTTCCCAGGAAATCTCAGAAGGATTAATGTCTATCGCAATAGAATCATCAGCCAACGGATATACATAAACCGAAGCAAAAGAGGTGTGCCTTTTCGCATTACTGTCAAATGGGGAAATTCGTACCAATCTGTGTACGCCATTTTCTCCTTTTAACCATCCAAAAGCAAAATCGCCTTCAATTTCAAGCGTTACCGTTTTAATTCCTGCAACATCACCTGCCTGGTAATTCAATTCTTTTATTTTAAACCTGCGCTTTTCGGCCCACATAAGGTACATACGCATAAGCATCTCTGCCCAGTCGCAACTTTCGGTACCACCGGCACCGGCAGTAATTTGTAAAACCGCACTCAATTTATCACCCTCTTCCGAAAGCATATTTTTAAATTCAAGGTGTTCTATAAGGTCTAAGGCCTGCTTATGTTTTTCTTCCACATCTTTTTGCGTAGCTTCATCTTCCTTATAAAATTCATACAAAACCTCTAAATCTTCTACCAGGGTTTCTCCTTTTTCAAATTCGTCTACCCATTGCTTTTCAGTATTGAGATCACGCATTAGTGCCTCAGCTTTTTTAGGATCGTCCCAAAAATCTGGAGCAAAAGTTTTTTCTTCCTGGTTGGAGATTTCTATTTTTTTGGCATCAATGTCAAAGATACCTCCTTAACGCACCAAGGCGCTCTCTGAGATCTTTGATCTGCTCAGTTGTAATCATATCTAAATTTTATAAGGTAAAAATAGAATTTAAGACTGCGACGGGAAAGTATTTAACGATATTTTTATAGTTTTAGACTTCCTATAAAACGCCGTTAATGAAGCGATTTTAACTTATTTTGCTGTTAGTCAGTTTCTCACTTTCCAGAATAATATAATTTCTTCTGAAAAAGAAATTTTGCATTGGAGGTTTGAAATTGATTTTAGAAATTAAGTTATAATGAATCAAATGGAAATAATTTCTGTTTTTGCAGAAATAAAAAAGAAATATATATATGAAAGAAATAGATTTAAGAAGTGATACCGTAACCCGCCCAACAAGCGGAATGTTAAAAGCAATAATGGGCGCCGAAGTTGGCGATGATGTTTATAAGGAAGATCCTAGCGTAAACGCTTTAGAAGAAAAACTGGCAAAAATGTTCGGGAAGGATGAAGCCTTATTTTTTCCTACCGGAAGTATGGCTAACCAGGCCGCTATAAAATTGCATACCCAACCTGCCGAGCAGCTTATTTGTGATAAATGGGCGCATGTTTTTAATTACGAAGGCGGTGGCGCTTCTTTTAATAGTGGGGTTTCCTGCAAGTTGGTAGATGGTGATCGCGGAATGATTACTGCTGCCCAGGTTGAAGAAAATATAAATCCACCAGACTTTTATCACAGTCCGTTAACGAGTTTGGTTTGTTTGGAAAATACCACCAATAAAGGTGGTGGCGCTTGTTATGACCTCAAGGAGATCAAAAAAATAAGAAAGGTTTGCAATACGCATAAATTAGGTTTGCATTTAGACGGAGCAAGGCTTTTTAATGCCTTAGTTGCTAAAAATGAAGATCCGAAAGAATACGGAAAATTATTTGATACTATTTCGGTTTGTCTTTCTAAAGGGCTGGGAATCCCTATGGGATCGGTACTTATTGGTGATAAGGAAATTATGAAAAACGCGATTAGAATTCGTAAAGTTTTAGGTGGTGGTATGCGCCAGGTAGGTTTTATGGCCGCAGCCGGAATTTATGCCTTAGATAACCACGTAGAGCGTTTAGCCGAAGACCATAAAAGAGCTGCAGACATTGCTGAAACTTTAGATGCTGCAAGCTATGTGGGCGAGGTGGAAACTGTAGAAACAAATATTATTATTTTTTACCTGAAAAATGCTTCAGATGAAACTGCTTTTATGAAAAAGCTTCAGCAGGAAAATATTAGAATAAGCAATATGGGACAGGGAAAATTAAGGATTGTTACCCATTTGGATTATTCCGAAGAAATGCACCAGAAGTTTTTGAAGGTTCTACGGGAAATTAATTTATAGGTTTTAATAGAGTTTAACCTAAACTTAGAATGCTTTTAATATGTTTCGGGAATTGAATTTCATAATTTTCAAAAAACCAAAATTGAGTTATGAAAAATGTATTGCCAAGAAAAGAAGTACCAAGATTAAGAGTGGAAACCACTAGGGGAATGCAATGGGATATACGCGACCAGAAGCCAGAGAATTTTACGATGGTTATTTTTTATCGCGGATTGCACTGCCCGGTTTGTAAATCGTATTTAGAAGAATTAAATAGAAAAGTTGAGAAATTTCAGGAGAAAGGAGTGAGTGTTATTTGCATTAGCGCGAATAATAAGACCTTGGCAGAAAAGACGGTGAAGGAGTGGAAGTAGATAATCTTACTATAGGTTATAATCTTAATCCTGAAGATGCCCGGAAATGGGATTTATATATTTCGGAAGGAATTAATGATGAACCCGAAGTTTTCTTTGAACCCGGACTATTTCTTGTAAAACCTGATAATACGCTTTATGCGGCTTCTATTCAAACGATGCCTTTCGCAAGGCCAAAATTTGATGAATTATTAAAGGCTATAGATTTTGTGGTAGATAAAGAATATCCAGCAAGGGGAGAAGCATAAAAAGAAAAACCTCACAGCTTTCTAAAAACTGTGAGGTTTTTTTTGATTTAAATTCTGAAATAGATTCAGGATTTAAGATAATTAAATTCTATTTAAATTGATCTAAACCGGGAATATCTGGCATCCCATCTTTTGCTACTGCAGCAAGTTCTGCTTCGTTAATATCTGAAGCTCTGCTTATCGCTTTATTTAAAGTTAATACCAAATAATCTTCCAGCTGTTCTTTATCTTCCATCAATTCATCAGCAACGCTAATATTCTTAATTTCACGCGTAGCGCTAATAGTTACTTTTAGAAGTCCGTCACTGGATTTTTCTTCAATAGTTACTGTTTTTAGGCGTTCTTTAGTCTCTTCAACCTTTTGTTGGGTTTCCTTGATCTTATTCATCATACCCATCATATCTCCAAACATAGTCTCTTTTTTAAATTTAATAAACACAAATTTACTAATTACAGGTTTAATCCTGTTAATTTGAACCCACTAATTATGTATTTGGTTGGGAAGCCTTACCTTTGCAAGCGCTTAAAAATAATGCAGATTTGAAAAAAGAAATTTTACCGCCAAAAGCTAAGAAAATACCTAAAACCCTGGAATTTCACGGAGACGTGAGAATAGATAATTATTACTGGATGAACAACCGCGACAATCCGGAAGTTATTGATTATCTAAATCAGGAAAATGAATATAACCAGAAAATGACTGCCCATACCAAAGATTTTCAGCAGCGGTTATTTGAGGAAATGAAAGGCCGAATAAAAGAAGATGATGAATCGGTTCCCTATAAATTGAATAACTACTGGTATTTAACCCGTTTTGAAACCGGAAAAGATTACCCAATTTATTCAAGGAAAAACCGGGAATTGGATGCGCCAGAAGAATTGCTTTTTGATGTAAATGAAATGGCAGATGGGTTTGAATATTACAGTCTTGGCGGATTGAATGTGAGCCCTGATAATAAAATGGTGGCTTTTGGGGTAGATACTTTAAGCCGAAGAAAATATACCATTCAAATTAAAGACCTACAAACAGGAGAAACTTATCCTGATAAAATTGAAAATGCTACCGGAGGTTCTACCTGGGCGGCCGATAATAAAACGCTTTTCTATACTAAAAAGGACGAACAAACGCTTCGTTCTTATCGAATTTATAAACACATTTTAGGTACAGATTCTGCCGAAGATGAACTGGTTTTTGAAGAAGAAGATGAAACTTTTAACACCTATGTTTATAAATCGAAGTCGAAAGAATATATCATTATAGGAAGTCACAGCACTTTAACCACAGAATATCGTATTTTAAAGGCTGATGATCCATCTGGTAAATTCCAGGTTTTTCAGCCCAGGGAACGAGGTTTAGAGTATAGCATAGCGCATTACGAAGATAACTTTTACGTAATGACCAATAAAGATGGTGCCACCAACTTTAAACTTATGAAAACCCCGGTTGATAAAACCACAAAAGAAAACTGGGTAGACGTTATTCCGCATCGCGAAGATTATTTGCTGGAAGATATTGATATCTTTAAAAAGTATCTGGTAGTAAGCGAACGTAATAATGGCTTAAATAAAATAAAAGTGATTCGCTGGGATAATTCAGAAGAATATTATATTCCTTTTGATAATGAAACCTATACCGCTTATACCTCTATAAATCCTGCATTTGATACTGATATTTTAAGGTTCACTTATAATTCTATGACCACGCCAACTTCGGTTGTAGATTTTAATATGGAAACCCGGGAAAAGACTGTTTTAAAAGAACAGGAAGTTTTAGATAAAAATTTTAATAAAAATAATTACCTCTCTGAGAGAATTTGGGCTACTGCCAAAGACGGCACTAAAATTCCGGTGAGTTTGGTTTATAAAAAGGGAACTAAATTAGACGGAAATAGTCCGCTATTACAATACGCTTATGGTTCCTACGGTTCTACCATAGATCCTTATTTTTCTACGGTAAGGCTAAGTTTACTAGATCGCGGATTCATTTATGCAATTGCACACATTCGTGGTGGGGAATACCTGGGGCGTAACTGGTATGAAGACGGGAAGCTTTTCAATAAAATGAACACATTTACCGATTATATAGATGTTTCAGAATATTTAATTCAGGAAAAATATACTTCTGCAGAACATCTTTACGCAATGGGCGGTTCGGCAGGAGGTTTGCTTATGGGGGCGGTTATTAATATGGCGCCACAGCTTTATAACGGCGTTATTTCTGCAGTTCCTTTTGTAGATGTGGTAACTACTATGTTAGATGATAGTATCCCGTTAACCACTGGTGAATACGATGAATGGGGAAATCCGAATAATAGAGATTATTACGAATATATGATGCAATATTCGCCTTACGATAATGTAGTGGCGCAAGATTATCCAAATTTACTGGTAACAACAGGTTTACACGATTCCCAGGTTCAATATTGGGAACCGGCAAAATGGGTAGCGAAATTAAGAGAATTAAAGACCAATAATAATTTATTATTGTTCCATACTAATATGGATGCCGGTCACGGTGGGGCTTCAGGACGTTTTGAAGCTTTAAAAGAAGTAGCCGAAGAGTATGCGTTTTTACTGGATTTGGAAGGAATTGACCACTAATTAAAAAATTTGCCTTAAATTTGGGGGATTTTACGCTCTTAAAAAGAGTGAAATAGTTAACCCAAATTTTGTAAAGAACTTCGATTTATGAAAGAAGATTTGCAAGTATATGATAATGTATTGCAGTTAATTGGCAATACACCCTTGATACAACTGAATAAAATAACCCAGGAATTTAAAGGGGAATTCTTCGCTAAAGTAGAAGCCTTTAATCCGGGACACTCCGCTAAAGACCGTATTGCACTTTATATTATTGAAGAAGCCGAGAGAAAAGGTATTCTTAAACCGGGAAGCACAATTATAGAAACTACTTCTGGTAATACCGGTTTTAGTATTGCTATGGTAAGTGTTATAAAAGGTTATGAATGTATTCTTGCGGTAAGTTCCAAAGCTTCTAACGATAAGATTGATATGCTAAAAACAATGGGTGCCAAGGTGTATGTATGCCCGGCGCACGTTTCGGCAGACGACCCTAGATCTTATTACCAGGTTGCTAAAAGATTGCATTCAGAAACTAAAGGCTCGGTTTATATTAATCAGTATTTTAATGAGCTGAATATTGATGCTCATTTTAATTCTACAGGCCCCGAGATTTGGAAACAAACCGAAGGAAAAATAACTCACCTTGTAGCTTGTAGCGGTACCGGTGGAACAATTTCTGGAACTGCCAGATATTTAAAGCAGCAAAATCCTGAAATGAAAGTTATTGGTATAGATGCTTACGGTTCAGTTTTAAAGAAATATCATGAAACAAAAGAATTTGATTCTGGTGAGATTTATCCGTACAGAATAGAAGGACTGGGAAAAAACCTTATTCCATCTGCAACAGATTTTGAAATTATAGATCGTTTTGTTAAGGTTAGTGACGAAGATAGTGCACATACCGCCAGGGAACTTGCAAAAACCGAAGGTTTATTTGTAGGTTACACCAGTGGTGCAGCTACCCAGGGATTAAAACAACTTGCTGAAGAAGGAGAATTTGACGAAAACAGTAATGTTGTAGTAATATTCCCCGATCACGGCTCCCGTTATATGGGGAAAGTCTTTAGCGACGATTGGATGGAAGAACAGGGCTTTTTTGATACTAAAAATGAAATTGAGGCACAGCCTATAGAATTTATAAAATAAGAAGTATTTTGAAATTTATTCAGAAATAAAGTTTATAAAAGCATCCCGCGTAGGATGCTTTTCTTTTATTTGAATTTGCTGAATAAATAACTTTGTGCAATTGAGCCAATTTTAAGTATTTTTGCGGCTCGACTAAAAAAAGATCGATGAGGGATTTATTTGAAAAAATATATAAAGATAAAGGACCATTAGGAAAATGGGCAGAGCAGGCTGAAGGATATTTTGTATTTCCTAAGCTGGAAGGGCCAATTTCTAACCGAATGAAATTTAGAGGGAAAGAAGTAATTACCTGGAGCATTAACGACTACCTGGGACTTGCCAATCATCCCGAAGTAAGAAAAGTAGACGCTGAAGCTGCTGCTGAATACGGTTCGGCTTACCCAATGGGAGCTAGAATGATGAGCGGCCATACTCAGCTTCACGAAAAATTGCAGGACGAATTAGCTTCTTTTGTTCACAAACAATCGGCCTACTTGCTTAATTTTGGTTACCAGGGAATGGTTTCTACCATAGACGCTTTAGTTTCTAAGCAAGATGTAATAGTTTATGATGTAGATGCTCACGCCTGTATTATAGACGGTGTAAGATTACATTTAGGTCAGCGTTTTACTTATAAACATAACGATCTTGAAAGTATAGAAAAGAACCTGCAACGTGCCACTAAAATTGCAGAGCAAACCGGAGGAGGAATTCTATTGATTTCTGAAGGCGTTTTTGGTATGCGTGGTGAACAGGGAAAATTAAAGGAAATCGTTGAGCTGAAGAAAAAATATAATTTCAGACTTTTTGTAGACGATGCCCACGGTTTTGGTACTCTTGGTAAAACAGGATCCGGAGCAGGTGAGGAGCAGGGCGTTCAGGATGAGATTGATGTGTACTTCGCTACTTTCGCTAAATCTTTAGCCAGCACCGGTGCATTTATCGCAGCCGATAAAGAAATTATAGATTATTTAAAATATAATTTACGTTCGCAAATGTTCGCTAAATCATTGCAAATGCAATTGGTAGTGGGAGCATTAAAACGTTTGGAAATGCTAAGAACAATGCCAGAGCTTAAAGAAAAGTTGTGGGAAAATGTTAATGCACTTCAAAACGGACTTAAAGAAAACGGATTTGATATTGGAACCACGCAAAGTTGTGTGACTCCGGTATATCTAAAAGGAAGCATTCCGGAAGCAATGGCTTTGGTGAAAGATCTTAGGGAAAACCACGGCGTTTTCTGTTCTATCGTAGTTTACCCGGTTATTCCTAAAGGATTTATTTTATTAAGAATGATTCCTACCGCCACGCATACCCTTCAGGATATTGAAGAAACCCTAACTGCTTTTTCAGCAATTAGAGAGCGTTTAGAAAATGGAACTTACAAAAGGTTATCCGCTTCGGTTTCTGCTGCTATGGCAAGCAAGGAGTAGGAAATATTTAGTTTTGGAAAATTAATAAAAGCCGTTTAAAATTTTTTCTTGCTAACGTCATTCTGAACTTGTTTCAGAATCTAATTGGTATTAAACTAGACCCTGAAACAAGTTCAGGGTGACGAAAAGTGAAAATTTAAATGGCTTTTCTATGTTTAAGTTTTAGAAAAAATTAGGTTCAGGATTAATCTCCTGAACCATTAACATCTTCATTTTCCTTATAAAATCCGGTTTCTTCCAATTCTTCACCACGTTGGTTTCGGTCGCCTTCATAAGTGTCTTCAATATATTCATCATCGTCGTGAAAATCGAATCTATAAGAAACTCCGGCAGCTACCTGCCATCTCGAAGGAGTGTCTTTAAAATTAACAAGACCAGAAATATCTACCTGAAAATCTTTTCCAAATAAATAAGCTGCGCCACCTCTTACCAAATCATCGGCATATAGATCACTTATATAAGTTTGGAATTCCCCAAAAACGGCAAATTTTGGAGTAATAGCGTGGGTTAAAGTAAAGATTCCTCCGTAAGATGGATATTCTTCTGTAAATTTATCGGCTATAAAATTCATAACCAAAACCCATCGTCCCCAGTTATGTTGGGTTATTAAAGCAGCTTTAGGGCTAATTATTGATTCCCCCTCAAACATATAGGGATTTTCCCACCAGCTAAAATTGGCGCCGGCATACACCGAGAAAGCGGGAATTAAACTTCGTAGATTTAACCGTTGATTTGCCTTCCAGCTATATAAATTTACTTTTCTCTCTTTTACACTAACTCCTGGATCAAAAACCAGGAATTTAGCGCCAAGAGTATTTGTTTTAAAGTTGCTAAATCTAAACTCATCACTGCTATTTCCCACGGGAATAGAGGTAAACTGATCCTGAAAAGAACCAAAGAAGTTAAGTTCCAGGATTTCGGTTAAAAATCCATATCGTAAACCATAACTGGCACCTAAAATATCGGTGTTGCTATTAAATAAGGTATGATTATCATTACCGAAATAGCCACCGGCTTCAAGTTGTAAAACGTTTTTGCCCACGGCATACGCGCCCTGCGATTCTCCAGGGCGATTGGAGTTTATGGTTTCAGTATATTGCGCATTTGCGCTAAATATTCCGAGGAAAATAAAAGCGATACCTACTTTTAAATAGTGCATATTAGATTGGTTTGTTACTTTCAAAGATAGCAGATTTATTATTTTTTTAGGAGCTCAAAGCTTCTATTCTCAAGGCTTATTTTTATTTTTGTATAAATTCCTGAAAATGTTAGAAGCTTCTTTTTCCGATGTATTACAAACGATTCTAATCATTCTATTAGTATATTTTGCTTTTAAAATGCTAATTAAATGGTTTGGACCGCTTATTCTTAAATATTTCCTTCGGAAAATGGGAAAACGTTTTGAAGAACAATTCAGGCAACAACAAGGTCCTACTTCACAGAAAAAAGAAGGAAAAGTTAGCATTGACAAGAAGCCGAAAGGAAAAAGGAATTCTAATAAAAACGTTGGGGAATATATAGATTACGAGGAAATTGATTAATTTCGGGATCAATTTTTTATATTGAAAAGGGAAGAAGCTGCCCGTTCAATTTAACAGAAAGTGATCTAAAAAATTTCAGATGGCCAATCTTAAAAAGTTTCTACCGCATCTTCTCGTTTTGGTAGGCTTCGTAATAGTTTCTATATTTTATTTTAGTCCGGTTCTAGAAGGAAAAAAGATTTTTCAAAGCGATATAGTTCAATATATCGGGATGGCCAAAGAGCAAAACGATTTTCGCGATCAAACCGGTGAAGAGCCTTACTGGACCGATTCTGCTTTTGGGGGAATGCCAACTTTTCAATTGGGAGCTTATTATCCCCATAACTACGTTAAAGAACTTGATTCAGTTTTAAGATTTTTACCCAGACCTGCCGATTATCTATTTCTTTATTTTATCGGTTTTTATATTCTCTTACTCTGCTTAAAACTTGATTTTAGACTCGCATTTTTAGGTGCGTTAGCCTTCGGGTTTTCTACTTATCTTATTATTATTTTGGGAGTGGGACATAACGCCAAGGCTCATGCGATAGCGTATATGCCGATGGTCTTAGGCGGAATTATTCTCACTTTCAGGCAAAAGTATTTATGGGGATTTTTGTTGTTGGCTATTGGAATGGCGCTGCAAATTGGCGCAAACCATTTCCAGATGACCTATTATTTGCTCCTTCTGGTAATTGTTCTGGGAATTGCATATTTAATTGATGCCTACCGAAAACATATACTACCAAAATTTTTTAAAGCTTTAGGAGTAATGGTTGTGGCGGTTATACTTGCTATAGGTGCCAACGCTACCAATTTACTGGCTACTCAGGAATATACTGCTCACAGTACCCGAGGTGATACCGGTTTAACCATTGCGCCCGACGGTTCAGATAAACCCGCAGCCGGCTTAACTTATGATTATATCACTGAATATAGCTACGGGATAATGGAATCTTTTAATCTTTTCGCTCCCCGGTTTATGGGGGGCTCCAATGCAGAAGATATTGGAAAAGATTCAGAAATTTATGATTCTTTACTCAAACTTGGGGCATCCCCGGCTCAGGCGGCGAACTTTACCGAAAATGTACCTACTTATTGGGGCGATCAGCCTTATGTTGGTGCTCCGGCGTATATTGGTGCCACAGTTTTATTCTTATTTATTTTTGCCTTATACCTTGTACGTGGCCGTTTAAAATGGTGGATTGTTGGAGGGAGTGTTTTAGCCTTGATTCTTTCCTGGGGTAAAAACTTTGAATTTTTTACCGAGTTCTTTATAAATTACGTTCCGCTGTACAGTAAATTTAGGGCGGTTTCTTCCATACAGGTAATTATAGAATTATGCGTGCCTGTTTTAGCCGTTTTCGGACTTTATAAATTATTTGATCCTAAACTTCAAAAAGAAGTAAAAGTTCACGCGCTTAAATGGTCTGGGATAATTGTAGGTGGAATTGGAGTAGCTTTGTTACTTTTCCGTTCTGTATTATTTGATTTTAGCGGTGCGGGAGATGCAGCTTTAATTCAGCAAATGGGCGCCGATTTTGTAAGATCTCTAAAGGAAGACAGGCAGGCAATTTATACCGAAGATCTTATTAGGTCGCTTATTTTTTCAGCATTAACAGCAGCAGCCCTTTGGTTATATATTGAAAAGAAAATCACGCAAAATTGGTTAGTACCGGCTTTAGCACTTCTAATTTTAATCGATTTGATTCCTGTAGATAAACGCTATGTTAATGATGATGATTTTGTAAACGCTAGACAAATGGATCGTCCATTTCAACCTAATGCTGCCGATCAACAAATTTTACAGGATGATGCACATTACCGCGTTTTTGATGTTTCCGGAAGCCCTTTTAATACGGGAAGAACTTCTTATTTCCACAATGCAATAGGGGGTTATCATGCCGCCAAACCGGGCAGAATGCAAGATTTATATGATTTCTATATTTCTCAAAACAATATGGAAATTCTAAATATGCTGAACGCTAAATACTTTATTGTTCCTTCTGAAGGTGGTCAGCCGCAAGCACAACAAAATCCGAATGCTTTTGGAAATGCCTGGTTTGTAAAGGATATTATGTGGGTAGAGTCGGCGAACGAGGAAATATTGAATTTAAACGAAGTTAATCTTCAAAATACGGCAATCATTAATTCTGAATTTAAAAATGAAGTTTCTGAAGATTTCAAAACCAGCGCAGATGCAGAAATTCAATTGCAAAGTTATCAGCCTAATGAATTGGTCTACGAAATTAATGCCTCATCGCCTCAGTTTGCAGTTTTTTCTGAAATGTATTACCAGCCGGGCTGGCAGGCTTATTTAGACGGGGAGGAAGTGGACCACGTTAGAGCAAATTATGTTTTGCGTGCAATGAATATTCCGGCAGGGGAACATACCGTGACCTTTAGATTTGAACCTGAAGTTGTAAATACCGGAAGCAGCATTGCGCTGGCAAGTTCCATAATTTTGGTGTTGATTATTTTAGGCGGATTTTACTATAAATCCCGGAAGAGGGAATAAACTCTGGAATGGAAAAAGTGCTCATTATAACTTATTATTGGCCTCCGGCCGGCGGTCCCGGCGTGCAGCGCTGGCTGAAGTTTGTGAAGTATTTAAGGAATTTTAATATTGAACCTGTGGTTTATATTCCTGAAAATCCTAATTACCCTATGTTGGATAATTCCCTACAAAGTGAAATTCCGAAGGGAATAACTATTCTTAAGAAGCCTATTTTTGAACCTTATCAGTTAGCCGGTTTTTTTGCGAAAAACCAAACCAAAACCATTAGCAAAGGAATTATTGCTGCAGAGAAAAATCAGTCTTTTTTACAGAAAAGTCTACTTTTTATTCGAGGTAATCTATTTATTCCTGATGCACGGACGTTTTGGATAAAGCCATCGGTGAAATTCTTGAAAACCTATTTGAAAGAAGAAGGTATTAAAAAAATAATTACAACCGGTCCGCCGCATAGTTTACACCTTATTGGTTTAAAATTGAAGCAGGAACTCGATTTAATATGGATAGCCGATTTTCGAGATCCCTGGACTCAAATTGGGTATCATAAAAAGCTGAAACTTACTGAATCCAGCAAAAAGAAACACTTACGTCTTGAACGAGAAGTTTTAAATTCAGCCGATCAAATTATGACTACCAGTTTTACTACAAAAGCTGAATTTGCAGAAAAAACCAGTAAACCAATAAGTATAATCACTAACGGATTTGACACTGAAGAAAATGAGAAAACTAACGAAAATCTAGATAAAAAATTCAGTATTTCTCATATTGGTTCTTTGCTTTCAGAAAGAAATCCTGAGAATCTTTGGAAAGCCATAGCGGAACTTACAAATGAGAATTTAAATTTCTCAGAAGACCTGGAATTGAAATTAGCAGGTACGGTGAGTGAGGAAATAATCACTTCAATTAAATCTGTAGGATTAGGGGAGAAACTTCAGTTATTAGGTTATGTAAGTCATACGCAAGCAGTTGCGCTTCAGCAGAAAAGCAGATTATTGTTATTAATTGAAATTGACAGCGAAGAAACCCGCGGAATTATTCCGGGGAAGTTATTTGAATATTTAAGTTCAAAAAGGCCCATATTAGCTATTGGACCCGAAAAATGGGATGTTCAGCAAATATTGCAGCAAACCAGATCTGGAGAATATTGTCAATATTCAGAAAAAGACCGACTTAAAAGTCTAATTTTAAGACATTACGATGCTTATAAAAAGGGCAATGATAATTTTATAAAGGGGGATATTCAGCAATATCACAGAAGAAATCTTACGCAAAATCTAGCGAGTTTAATAAAGAGCCTATAGAATTATGGGAATAATAATCAAGCAATCTTTTAAAAACCTAATTACCACCTATTTTGGTTTTGCGATTGGTGCGATTAATACTTTGTTTCTATTCACCTACTTCCTGGAACCTGAATATTATGGGTTGGTGACCTTTTTACTTTCAGCAGCAAGTTTGCTTTGGCCTTTTATGGGTTTTGGAGTGCACAGTACATTAATAAAATTCTTTACTTTTTATAAAACCAGAGAAGAAAAAGATAAGCTGCTAAATTTAGTGCTGTTTTTACCGCTGATCGTTTCACTCTTGCTGGGAATAATAGTGGCTTCTGGTTATTCATTTTTAATCAATTACTTTACCCAGGGTAACGGATTGGTTCGACCGTATATTTGGCTAATTTTTTTAATAGCTTTTGCCACCGCCTATTTTGAAATCTTTTTCGCCTGGTCTAAGCTTTTTTATAAAAGTGTATTCGGAAACTTTATGAAGGAGGTTTTTCATAGGTTCTGCATCAGTTTATTGCTTTTAGGAGTTTATTTTAACTGGATTACGGTGCATCAATTTATCTTCTGTATTGCAGGGGTTTTTATCCTGCGACTTATTGCAATGAAGATCTATGCGTTTTCGCTCTATTTGCCGCGTTTAAATTTTAAGTTTCCAAATAACTTATCACCGGTTTTAAAATATACCTCGCTAATTCTTATTGCGGGTTCAGTCGCGACCGCTTTATTAGATTTAGATAAAGTGATGATAGAATATTTTATGCCGATAGAAAACGTGGCTATCTACGGAATTGCAATTTATATCGCTACGGTAATTTCGGTGCCGCAAAAAGCTATGCACCAAATTACAAACCCCATGACGGCTGAATTCCTTAATACTAAAAATAAAAAAAGCCTTGAAGAGCTTTATAAAAAGAGTTCTTTAAACTTATTGATTGTAAGCTTACTCATTTTTATCCTGATAATCACTAACGTAAAACAACTTTACGAACTAATTCCCGATGAATATGAGTTGAGTATTCTTGTGGTTTTATTAATCTCCCTGGTGAAGCTTTATGATAATCTTTTGGGTAATAATAACAGTATTCTTTTTAATTCAGATTATTACCGAATTGTACTGTTTATAGGTGTTCTTCTTGTTTTTGTAGCCTTTGTTTTAAATTTGATATTTATTCCCAGCTTTAGGATAGAAGGAGCGGCAATTGCCAGTTTTATAGCTTTTTTTATATATAATTCTTCTAAATTATGGTTGGTGCACAAAAAGTTTAATTTCCTTCCGTTTACTTCAAAAACCTGGTTGGTACTTTTTACAGGAGTAATTCTATCGTTTGGTTTTTTTTTCTGGGATTTCAGTTTTCACCCTATTTTAAACATTGCGCTTAAATCTATTTTAATAGTAATAAGCTATATTGGTTTAGCTTACTTCCTGAAATTCTCTTCCGAAGTAAATAATATAATCAATAATGTTTTAGGCATAAAAACCTCCTAAAAACGGGAAACCCCCGAAACACTTTTGTGTCTCAAGGGGTTTCCAACTAACCAACCAAAAAATTAAATTATGAATTCTTTATTATCTATTATTCACATTTCGTGCCGAACTTCTTCCTCGAGAAGAAGAATTTGAAGTTCTAGCCGAAGATCTTGTATTTGTACTGCTTTTTACCGCTTGTGTGTTATTACTTCTATTACTACTTCTGGTGGTAGCCTGCGTTCTTCTTGGGCTTGTAGCGCTTGTAGCTCTACGGGTTTGCCACGTAGGAGTGCTTTTTACAGTTCTACTATTCCTTGCAGATGAGTTTACATTTGTATTAGAAGATCTACTGGTATTTACTGCAGCTCGTCTTGTATTCACACTTGAATTTGCATCAACTCTTGTACGGTTATTTCTGCTTTTCACGACATCGCCAGTATTAGAACTTCTAGATGATCTTACAGCATTTCCTCGAGAATTGGTGCTACTATTTTTTTCTGATTTAATGGTTCTGCTTCTGTTAGCGGTGTTATTAGATCTTTCAGAATAAGCGTTGCTTCTTACATTCCTTGTGTTTGAAGCTACACGGTTTTCGTCACCTCTAATATCTTTTATATCACGTCTTTCAGAAGTTCTTCTTCCTTTATTATAAGAAACCGCTTGTTGATTTGGCCTGTAAAAATTTTGATGCACATTATTAGAATAATGATTATTATAATAATTTACGTGTTGCACGTAAGTAACGCGGTTTGGCTGATAGTAAGCCCTGTAAGGCTGTCCAAATACTATGCTCACACTACTGCGAGGTCTTGAATAATACTGGTGCCACGGTCTATAAACATAAGTGTTATTATAATGATTTATAAATCCTGTATAGTTGGTGATTCGGTTAAAACGGTTGTAATGGATGTGTAAACCACCAACTCTTACAATACGGCCACGACGGTTATAATCTATAAAAACATCACCGGCCCTTATTATTCTTCCGTAGTAATCATAAAAAACCGGAACACTTTCAATTTGAATTACAGCTCCATAATCGTCATATTGCACATACGCATCATAATTATGCCCTGCGTTATAACTAATATTCATATTGGGAGTAGAAATATTTACAATGCTGGTACTTCTAAATTGAGGGTTAAAATAGAAATCAAATTCCCCGTTGGGATAAACGGCAAACTCAACGCCGTTTTCAACGAAAATAAAGGCATTATTATAGGCATTACGAGGCATAGCTTCTGAAGTAGCCTTTGCCGAAATACCAATAAATAAAAAGCTGAATAAAATGGCGATATTTTTCATGGTTTGCGTTTTATGTTGTTAAAGTGATTCTCATTTAGAATCAATACATAAAATACAAACCGCGTGCCAAAAAAATAAAACCTCTAAAAAAGCTTGTTTTTAGAGGTTTTTATATTGAAAAACGAATAATTCAGTAGAAAATATTCAATAGAAATGAAATTTAGCGTATATTTTTTCAGAAATAATAATAGCTATAATTTTTCTTTGAGATACTTGGCGGTAAAAGATGTTTTTGATTTAATAATTTCTTCCGGAGTGCCGTTTGCAACGATATTTCCGCCGTTTACTCCGCCACCAGGGCCAATATCAATAATATAATCGGCACATTTTACCAGGTCCATATTGTGTTCTATCACCACCACGCTATGTCCTTTTTCTATAAGGGCATTAAAAGATTTCAGTAGCTTTTTAATATCGTGAAAGTGAAGTCCGGTTGTAGGTTCATCAAAAATGAACAATGCTTTTTCTTTGGTAGCGCCTTTTACTAAAAATGAAGCCAGTTTTATTCTTTGTGCTTCACCACCTGATAGGGTAGAAGAGCTTTGCCCCAATTGCACATAACCTAAACCAACGTCTTGTAAAGGCTTTAATTTCCTAACAATTTTATCGAGTTTATTTTCGGCAAAAAAGTTAGTGGCGTCATCGATGGTCATATTCAGTACATCGTCAATATTTTTTCCTTCAAACTGAACTTCCAGCACATCTTTTTGAAAACGTTTCCCGTTACAAGCTTCACACTCTAGATGAACATCGGCCATAAACTGCATTTCTATGGTTACTTCGCCTTCACCTTTACAGACTTCGCAACGCCCACCTTCAACATTAAAAGAAAAATGTTTAGGCTTAAACCCTCGAATATTCGATAATTTTTGATCAGAAAAAAGGTTTCTAATATCGTCGTAAGCCTTGATATAGGTTACGGGATTGGAGCGGGAAGATCTTCCAATTGGATTTTGGTCTATATATTCTACGCTCCCCAGGTTTTTAAAATCACCCTCAATATCGGTATATTGGCCAGCTTTTTCTCCGTAGCCCCCGATTTTTTTCTGAACTGCAGGATAAAGAATTTTCTTTACCAGTGTACTTTTTCCACTTCCTGAAACTCCGGTTATCGCGGTAAAGGTCTTTAGCGGAATCGTTACATCAATATTCTGAAGATTATTTTCTCTTGCTCCCAAAATCCTAATTTCCCCTGAAGCTTTTCTGCGTTCTTTAGGAACAGGTATTTCCTCTTTTCCATTAAGATATTGAGCGGTAAGCGAATTTGATTTCAAAATTTGCTTTAGCGTTCCCGTCGCTACAACCTCACCACCGTGGGTTCCTGCTTCGGGGCCAATATCAATAATTTCATCGGCCGCATTCATAATATCCTCATCGTGTTCTACCACAATTACGGTGTTGCCAAGATCACGCAAGTTTTGCAGCACTCCAATTAAACGTTCCGTATCGCGCGGATGCAAACCAATAGAAGGTTCGTCTAAGATATACATAGAACCCACCAAACTACTTCCCAGTGAAGTTGCCAGGTTAATTCGTTGCGATTCTCCACCGGACAGCGTGTTTGACTTTCTGTTTAAAGTGAGATAATCTAAACCAACTTCCGATAAAAATTTGAGTCGGTAATTGATTTCTGTTAAAAGTCTTTTCGCTATTTGCTGGTCGTATTCGTTCAATTTTAAATTGGAGAAAAATTCCCGCACTTTATCCAATGGTTTTCCCACTAAATCGGTAATACTGTGATCGGCAATTTTTACATATTCAGCTTCAGGCCTTAATCGTTTTCCCTTACAGGTGCTACAGCGGGTTTTTCCGCGATAGCGTGAAAGCATCACCCTATTCTGAATTTTATAAGCTTTGCTTTCTAAAAACTGGAAGAAATCGTTTAGACCTTCAAAATGTTTATTTCCATTCCAAACCAAATCTTTTTGTTCCTGCGTGAGCTGAAACCAGGGTTTATGAATTGGAAAATCGAATTTATGCGAATTATTTACTAATTGATCGCGGTACCAGCTCATGCTGTCGCCGCGCCATGGAAAAATTGCATTTTCGTAAATTGAAAGTCCTGTATTTGGAATCACCAGGTCTTCATCAATTCCAATTACATCGCCATAACCTTCGCATTTAGGGCAGGCACCATAAGGATTATTAAAGCTAAATAAATGAACATTTGGTTCAAGGAAACTAATCCCATCTAATTCAAATTTGTTGCTGAAATGTCGCTTTTTTCCTGATTTTAAGTTTTCAATATAAAGTTCTCCTTTTCCTTCAAAAAAGGCTGCATCAGTGGCGTCGGCCAATCTATTATAAAAATCTTCCTCGTCTTTGGTAATAATTCGGTCAACAACTAATAAAGTATCTTTCGCTTTAATTTTTTCAAGATCGGCTTCGTCTATTCTAAGTACTTCATCTTTTACTTTAATACGACTGTAACCTTGCTGGGCCAGGACTTTTATCTTTTCGGCGAGCGTTCTACCTTCTTCAATATGAATTGGCGCCAGCAATAATAATTTTTCTCGTTCTTCAAAAGATTTTACGTGATCTATTACATCGGCCACGCGATCGCGTTTAACCTCATTGCCTGAAACAGGGGAGTAGGTTCGTCCTATTCGGGCATAAAGAAGTTTCAGATAATCGTAAATTTCAGTAGAAGTTCCCACGGTAGAACGCGGATTGGTAGAATTTACTTTCTGCTCAATAGCTATAGCAGGTGCAATTCCTTTAATATAATCAACTTTCGGCTTATTCAATCGGCCTAAAAACTGGCGTGCATAAGAAGAAAGGCTTTCTACATAGCGGCGTTGGCCTTCAGCATAAAGCGTATCAAAAGCTAAACTGGATTTTCCCGAACCCGAAAGCCCGGTAATTACCACCAATTTATTCCTCGGGATAACTACATTTATATTCTTAAGATTGTGCAGTTTTGCACCTTTTATGATGATATTTTCTTTAGGATTTACCTCGGCAACGTCAATATTCATGCTTATTTTTCTAGTTCAGGAACGCAAAGGTACTTAATAAGAAGCAGTGTAAAAAGCCATAAAAATCCTATTGTAATGTTAAAAATTTAAACTTTTGTTTGCTTTTGTTAAATATATCTTGCTATATTTGGTCATTCAAAAATTATAAAACTACACCTGCCTATAGCATAAAGTTACTTTTAGAAACTAAATAACCTAACCTCAGGAGCCCCAACCGTCCTGAACAAAAGTAACTGATATGAATAACGTTGAAATCACTGACGCTGTTCTTGTGCGTGAATACATGCAAGGAAACGAAATTGCCCTAAGCAAACTTATAAACAGGCACCAACACCGAATTTATAGTTTTATTTTCTCTAAAGTTTTTGACAGGGATGTTGCTGAAGACATTTTTCAGGACACCTTCATCAAAGTCATTAACACTCTTAAACGTGGAAAATATAATGAAGAAGGTAAGTTTCTTCCCTGGGTAATGCGAATTGCGCATAATCTGGTTATTGACCATTTTAGAAGAAATAAGCGTATGCCTAAATTTGATAATAGTGGCGACTTTAATATTTTTTCGGTTTTAAGTGATTCTGAATTGAATATTGAAACTCAAATTATTAAAGACCAGATTGAAAATGATGTAAAAGAGCTCATTAAAGAATTACCTGAAGATCAATTAGAGGTTCTTACTATGAGAATCTATAAGGATATGAGTTTTAAAGAAATTTCTGAACGCACCGGAGTGAGTATAAACACGGCTTTGGGGAGAATGCGTTACGCATTAATCAATCTTAGGAAGATTATTGAAAAACATAATTTGGTTTTAACAAATTAACCTATAATATTCCTCAAAAGATTGCGTTAGAATAAGAAACCAACGCAAAATATTATCTAATGAGGAAACTTTACACTAAAAAACTATCAAAAAAAGATCAGTTTAAGGATTTGAAACCCCAAAAAGAAACCGTGCAGTTTCTTTTAAATTATTCAAAAGCATTAAGAGTGGTAGAAAGTAACGGAATTAAATTCGGTACCATTCTTAATTAGGATAAGAAAAGAGAGGCTGTTTGAAAATTTATTAAGAACGTCATCCTGGACTTGTTTCAGGATCTAAGTTGTTGATATTAAAAACATATTAGAAGCTGAATCTCGAAACTTCGGGACAGCTTGACGAAAAAACTATCTTTTCAGACAGCCTCTTTTACTTTTATACCTATTTCTTCTTTATATAATATTCGCTAATCACAGTTTTTCTTCCTATTTCTTTGGTGATTAAATCTTTCTCTAAATCCCAGCCTCTTGCCGGTGAATATTGACGACCATACCAAATAATTTGTAAATGAAGTTTGTTCCAAAGATCTTTTGGAAATAGGCGTTTCGCATCTTTTTCGGTTTGAGTTACATTTTTACCATTGCTTAAATTCCAGCGATACATTAATCTATGAATATGGGTGTCTACCGGAAACGCAGGTACATTAAAAGCCTGTGCCATAACCACACTTGCGGTTTTATGACCCACCGCCGGTAAGGCTTCCAGCGCTTCAAAACTTGCGGGGACCTCGCCATTATATTTATCCAGTAAAATTATAGATAAACCGTGAATTCCTTTAGATTTCATAGGCGAAAGACCCACCGGTTTAATAATTTCCCGAATTTCTTCTACTGAAAGTTTTACCATAGCCTTCGGATTATCGGCTATTTCAAATAGTTTTGGCGTGATCTGGTTTACTTTTACATCGGTACTTTGTGCTGAAAGTAGTACCGCAATCAATAGAGTATAAGGATCTTTATGATCTAAAGGAATTGGAATTTCAGGATAAATATCGTTTAAGGTATCAATTACGAACTGTACCTTTTCTTGTTTGGTCATATTGTTTAAATTTACTCGATAAGTGAGATTATAACTTCGACCTTTATGTCGAAATTTTAAAAATTAAATCTAATCCTTTGGTTACGCCGAAGGATAAATTATTGCAAAAATAAGAATTATGACAACATTAGAAGCGGGCGACAAGGCCCCTGAATTTTCAGTAAAGAATCAGGATGGAAATACAGTAAAATTATCAGATTTTAAAGGTAAAAAGTTAGTATTGTTTTTCTATCCCAAAGCGAGTACTCCAGGTTGCACCGCAGAGGCCTGTAACCTAAGAGATAACTGGGAGCGTTTTCAGGAAAAAGGTTATGCGATTCTGGGCGTGAGTGCCGATACACAGAAAAGACAAAGCAATTTTAAAAATAAATACGAATTTCCTTTTCCATTGTTAGCCGATGAAGACAGGGAAGTTATCCAGGCTTACGGTGTTTGGGGACCAAAGAAATTTATGGGAAAGGAATATGAGGGAATTCACCGAACCACCTTTATTATTGATGAAGATGGTAAAATTGAAGAGGTAATTAAAAAGGTAAAAACCAAAGAGCATACCGCTCAAATTCTTTCTGAATAAATTAAAGTAAATGTCACCTCGGGTGCAGTTGAAATGTTTAAAAACTCTTCGACTGCGCTCGGGGTGATTATTCTTTTAAGTTTTAATCTTTTAAAGTTGCTTTTTGAATAGTGGCCGTGCTATCGCAATTTTCAATTTGAAGTTCCAGGATTGCTGAATCGACTTTGTTGGTAATTAGGTAAATATTACAAGGTTCGGTATCGGTATTGCTTCGGCTAAAGTCTACATCGCCATATTCTAAACTTTGAGAAACCAGGGCGGTATCTAATTTATTATTCTCAAAATAGCTAAAAGCCTCTTCAGTAAAAATACGCTCTTTAATCCTTATATTCTTTAAAACACGGGCATCGGGAGAATAATCGCAAGAAGTTTTCTTTCCGCTTAAAAAGAAAAGTAAAATTACAATCCCGAAGAACAAGCCCACCGAGAAATATCCAATTCTATGAATAAGTTTCATCTATTTATAAATTTGAGAAAGTGAACCTGATTAGAAACTGATCTAAAAAATGAGCAAATTAATGTCCCTGTAAGAAAGATCAAACCAATCGGCTATAGATTTGTTGGTTAAAATTCCGTGGTAAAAGTACAAACCATTTCTCAAACCTTTATTAAATCTCAAGGTGTTTTCGAGTCCGCCTTCTTCAGCAATATGTAAAAGATATGGCGTAAATATATTACTGATTGAAAGTGAGGAAGTTCTAGCGTATCTGGAAGGAATATTTGGAACACAATAATGCAAAATATTGTGTTTAGTAAAGATTGGTTTATCGTGCGTGGTAATTTCGCTGGTTTCAATACAACCTCCCATATCTATGCTAACATCTATAATCACAGCGCCACGTTTCATACTGGTTACCATATCTTCGGTAATTAGCACCGGAGAACGATTTTTACCACGAACTGCGCCAATTAGAACATCACAACGCTTAATGGCTTTACTCAAATTTTTAGGTTGAATGGTAGATGTGTAAAATGTTTGATTAAGATTGGTTTGAATATCTCTTAGCCGGGTAAGCGAACTGTCAAAAACTTTAATACCTGCCCCCAATCCCAGGGCCGAACGGGCGGCAAATTCACCAACTGTACCCGCGCCAAGAATTACCACTTCTACAGGCGGTACACCACTTATATTCCCAAACATTAGACCGTTACCATTTACATTATTGCTCATAATTTCTGAAGCAATTAATACAGAAGCGGTACCTGCTATTTCACTTAATGCCCTAACAATGGGATAACTACCATCATCATCCCGAATAAATTCAAAGCCCAAAGCGGTAATTCGTTTAGAAGCTAATTTCTGAAAATATTCTTTGCACTGGGTTTTAAGCTGAAGTGCAGAAATTAAAATAGTTTGCGGATTAATTAAATCCAACTCTTCTAAAGAAGGTGGTTCTATTTTAAGAATAGTAGGGCAGGAGAAGACTTTACTGGTGTCTTTGGTGATTTCGGCACCGGCGTTAGAATAATCTTTATCGCTAAATCGAGCCCATTTTCCCGCTCCAGATTCTATCATAACCCTATGGCCGTAAGCAGTGATTGCAGCAACAGCATCGGGACTTAAACAAATACGTTTTTCCTGATAAGAGGTTTCTTTAGGAACACCAATAAATAACTGTCCCTTGTTTTTGTAGATTTCCAGGGTTTCTTCCTGCGGAATTAATTGCTCTTTGGTAAAAGGCGAAACCTGTTTGCCCATAGTTAAATGCTAAAACTTTAGAAAAGGGAAATTACAACTATTTTTAAAAATAGCGGGAATTAAAGTCGGGTATAGTATTCTTCCTGAGTTGGTTCCCAATATTCTTCTTCTTCTTGGAAAGATTTGACCTCCCTGCGGTCTAATTCTGAAATTGGAGAAAAAACAGAAACATCGGTTTCATCAATTTCACTAAGGTCTATTCCGTATACCCGATCAAAGATTTTAAGACGAATAAGATAGACTACTGATAAAATTATAATGAAGAATGGAGCTAGATATATTAATTGATTAGTATCCATAGGATTTACTTGAAGATAAACATCCTCGTAAAAAACCGTTATTAATTGGAAGGTATACATTGCAATAGGAACTAGGATTGCGTGGTACCACCAATGTTTACAGGTAAAGAACCAAATCAAAAGAAGCATGAGTGGAACAACTTTGCCAAGATATGTCCAGGCAGCTGCAACCATACTTTCATAATACAAACTCGTATATGTAAAAAAAGAAGTTTCCCAAACAGGCCCGTCTGGGAAAACTTCATATAGATAAAATAAATAAGGTGAAAATGCTATAATTATAGCCAGAATACTACCCGTGAGTAGGTACTTTGATGGCTGATCGATCAATCGCTTGTTCTTTGATTGGTTCATTATTAGTATCGTTATCAGTAGTTGAAGTTACAAAAAAACTTGCTCCAAAAATTGCTGCTGCGAAAAGTACTGCTTTAAGTTTCATAATATTATAGTTTAAATTGTTGTTTCGTTTTGTTTACTGAAGCAAACCTATAAAATTATAAAACACTAAAAATTAATACATTAATCGTACTTTTGCGCCTTTTTTTAAGCAAAAAAATGGCTATTTTTTAGCAGTTTTTACTTTACACTGCTAAAAATTTAATAGCCAAAAATATGAAAATATTCTAATTTTTCTGGTTTTCTGTTTAATACTGTTTATCAAAACCTTCTAAAGTGCTAACACCGGAGATTTTATGCAGTTAGAGTTTCTTTAACTTTTCATTAACATAAGTTTAACATTCTTGTGTTTTCACCCTGTATGGAAATTTCAATTTTTTGAAAGTTTTCCTCCAGGAATTCCTGTATTTTTTGCGGCCATTCTATTAAAATCCACCCAGGTGAATTTAAATATTCTTCTAAACCTATATCCAGGGCTTCATTGGGGTCTTCAAGTCTGTAAAAATCAAAATGATAAATTGGTTCTTGGGGAGTATGGTACTCATTCACTAATGAGAATGTGGGGCTTGATACTTTGTCTTCACTCCCTAAAGCTTTCACTAAAGCTTTTATAAGGGTTGTTTTTCCGGCACCCATTTCACCATAAAATAACAGAACATTATTTTTAGCGTTCTTTATTATGTAATGTACAGCCTCATCAATTTGGGCTAAATTGTAGGTAACCGGCATATTAAATATATAGATTTTGGGCAATACAAAGATAGGGAATAATTTAATATACCCTATATTCTGCTAGAAATCAGGGATTAATCCTCTATTTTGGCTCCATTACTACAAATGGTATAATCATTTCCTCCAGGGAAACACCACCATGTTGATAGGTGTTTCTATAGTAGCTTACATAATGATTGTAATTATTAGGATAAGCAAAGAAAAGATCTCCCTTTGCGAAAATAAAAGAACTGCTCATATTAATACTGGGTAGATGTATGCTCTTTGGGTTTGTAGCCGCCAATACATCTTTTTCTTCATAAGTTAGACTTTTACCCGTTTTATACCTAAGGTTTAAACTGGTGTTCTTATCTCCAATTACTTTTGAAGGATTTTTAGCATTAATAGTTCCGTGGTCTGTGGTAAGAATTAATTTAAAACCAAGTTGTCGCGCTTGCTGAATAATATCTAATAACGGGGAATTCTTAAACCAGCTATAAGTTAAAGATCTATAAGATTTATCGTTAGAAGCCAATTCTTTAATCACTTCCATCTCTGTTTTTGAGTGAGAAAGCATATCTACAAAATTGTAAACTACAACAGTAAGATCGTTATCTTTTTGAGTTTTAAAGTTTTCTGCAAGTTTCTTACCTGCTTTTAAACTGGTGATTTTATGATATTCACTTTTAAAGCTTTTGCCAAGTCTTTTTAGTTGTTCGTTTAAAAACTCAGCTTCGTGATTATTTTTCCCACCTTCTTCGGTATCGTTTTTCCAGTATTGCGGAAATAACTTTTCCATTTCACTTGGCATTAAACCAGAAAACATTGCATTACGTGCGTATTGCGTGGCTGTGGGTAAAATACTGTAATATGGTTCTTCTTTTTCTTTCTTGTAATAATTAGCAATAACCGGTTCTAAAGCTTTCCACTGGTCGTACCTTAAATTATCTACCACAACAAGTAGCGTAGGTTGCTTGTCGTTAATTTCGGGCACTACTTTTTCTTTAAAAATAGTGTGTGACATAATTGGCGCTTCTACACCTTTCTCAAACCAGGAAGGATAATTCTTGTCTATAAATTTACAAAACTGCGTATTGGCTTCATTTTTCTGTGATTCCAGAATTTCGAACATTCCACTGTCTTCCAAACCTTCGAGTTGAAGTTCCCAGTAAATTAATTTTTGATAAAGTTCTGCCCATTCTTCAAAAGTATTTACCTGGCTTAAATCCATTGCGATCTTCCTGAATTCCTGCTGGTAATTTGAAGTTGTTTTTTCAGAAATAAGTCGGGAGTGATCCAGGTTCTTTTTAATACTAAGTAATATCTGGTTAGGATTTACCGGTTTTATAAGATAATCGGCTATTTTGGAGCCTATAGCTTCTTCCATAATATATTCTTCCTCACTTTTAGTGATCATTACTATAGGAAGATTTTCTCTTTTCTCCTTTATCTCAGCAAGAGTTTCCAGACCGGTAAGTCCGGGCATATTTTCATCAAGAAAAACTATATCAAAACTTTCTTCTTCAATTTGCTCCAATGCTTCAGTTCCACTTTGGCTGGTAACCACTTCATAATCCTTAGATTCCAGAAACAAAATATGCGGTTTCAGTAAATCTATTTCATCATCTACCCAAAGTATTTTTATCTTATTCATATCTTATATTTTTTACTCATTTAATGAGATTTTCTTCTTCTATGTGTTTTCGACTTTAAGTCGTTTTTCAATTAATTATTCTTATTAGATTATTGAAAATTGAGGTTTTTTATAACTTAATAATTGGTTTTTCAACTTCCAAAGTCTATCTATGTATCTTTGTTTTAAATTAATACGTTACAAAGCTTGACTTCAACTAATAAACTCAAAATATTAAACGATCCAATTTACGGATTTATTACCATCCCGAGTGAGCAAATCTTCAGTATTATTGAGCATCCTTACTTTCAGCGCTTACGCAGAATTTCACAAATGGGAATGTCTTATTTGGTTTATCCCGGTGCGCATCATACCCGTTTTCATCATGCTATTGGCTGTGTGCATTTAATGCAAAAAGCAGTGCAGATACTTCGGCATAAAGGAGTTATAATTTCTGAAGCCGAAGAAGAAGCTCTGCAAATTGCCATTTTACTGCACGATATTGGCCACGGCCCTTTCTCTCACGCAATGGAACATAGCATTGTAGAAGGCGTAGATCACGAAAGTATTTCTTTGCTTTTTATGGAAGAAATGAACCGTGACTTTAACCAAAGTTTAACGCTGGCACTTCAAATTTTCCGCGGAACGTATAACCGAAGATTTTTAAACCAGTTAATTTCAAGTCAGCTGGATATGGATAGGCTTGATTATTTAAAGCGAGATAGTTTTTATACCGGAGCCGCAGAAGGAAACATAAATAGCGAACGTTTAATAACCATGTTAAATGTGGTAAATGACGATTTGGTGATTGAGGAAAAAGGAATTTATTCGGTAGAAAAATTTCTTGTTGCCAGAAGGCTAATGTACTGGCAGGTTTATCTGCATAAAACCAGTTTGGTAGCAGAGCAACTTTTAATAAGAGTCTTAAAGCGCGCTAAAGAATTAGTGGAAAAAGGTGAAAAGCTTAATGCCAGTAAAGCACTTTCGTATTTTCTTTATAATAAGATAGGCCCAGAGAATTTTTCTTCTGAAACACTATCGGTTTTTGCCCGTTTAGACGATTACGATATTATTTCGGCAATGAAAGAATGGCAATATCACCACGATTTTGTGCTGAGTAATTTATGTAATATGATTATAAACAGGGATCTTCTGAAAGTAAAGATCAAGAAGAAAAAACCATCGGTAGAAAAGCTCGAAAAACGCCGCATAGCACTGCAGGAAAAAGAGAATATTTCAGCAGAAGAAGCAGATTATTTTGTGTTTAGTGGCGAAGTGACAAACACCGCTTATAAAAGTGAAAATAATAATATTAATATTTTACATAAAAACGGGAAGATTAGCGATGTAGCTAAAGCATCAGACCAATTAAACCTGAAAGCCCTTTCAAAAACTGTGGTTAAGTATTATATATGCTACCCGAAGGCCAAACATTAACGCTTTTTTTTTACTTTTGCCAGAATGAAATTTACAGCAGCACAAATAGCAGAGATTCTCGACGGAAAAATTGAGGGCAATCCTGAGGTCGAAGTATCTGAATTAGCTAAAATTGAAGAAGGCGGGGAAGGTTCCCTTACCTTTTTAAGTAATCCTAAATATACTTCTTATATATATTCTACCCAGGCGTCTATAACCATTGTAAATAGTGATTTTGTAGCCGAAGAACCAATTACAACCACTTTAATAAAGGTAAAAGATGCTTACAAAGCATTCTCTAAATTACTTGAATATTACAACCAGATAAAATTAAACAAGCAAGGAATTGAACAGCCCAGCTTTGTTTCAGATTCAGCTGAGTTTGGAGAAAATCTTTATTTGGGTGCTTTCGCATATATTGGTGACAATGTGAAAATTGGTAAAAACGTAAAAATTTATCCTAATGTTTATATTGGGGATAATGTTAAGATAGCAGATGATGTTATTATCTTTCCCGGTGTAAAAATTTATTCAGAAACAATTATAGGTAATAATTGTGTATTACACAGCGGCGTGATAGTGGGAGCAGATGGTTTTGGATTTAGCCCTGGAGAAGATGGGATATATTCAAAAGTTCCTCAAATTGGAAATGTAATTATAGAAGATAATGTAGATATTGGGGCTGGTACTACAATAGACCGTGCCACATTAGGTTCTACTATTATAAGAAAAGGTGTAAAACTGGATAATCAAATTCAAATTGCACATAATGTTGAAATTGGCTCTAACACAGCTATCGCTGCACAAGCGGGAATTGCAGGTTCTACTAAAATTGGTAAAAATTGCCTAATTGGAGGACAGGCCGGGATTGCAGGACATTTACAAATTGGAGACAGGGTGAAAATTCAGGCGCAATCCGGGATTGGTCGAAATGTGAAAGATGATGAAATGCTACAGGGTTCTCCCGCTTTTGGCTATGGAGATTTTGCCAAATCTTATGTTCATTTTAAAAACTTACCTAAAACCATAGATACACTTAACCAATTAGAAAAAAAGATTAAAAATGGCTTATAAACAGGCGAAACAACACACCATAGATAAAGAGATTTCTCTTGAAGGGGTTGGGCTGCATACCGGGCAGAAAGTGAAAATGACTTTTAAACCTGCTGCAGAAAATACCGGTTATGTTTTTAAAAGAATGGATCTTGAAGGAGAACCCGAGATTGAAGCAGATGTAAGTTATGTTGTAAATACCCAAAGAGGTACCAACCTGGAAAAGAAAGGGGTGAAAATCCAAACATCAGAACACGTGCTTGCCGCTTGTGTAGGTATGGATATAGATAATATTGTAATTGAATTAGATGCATCTGAACCTCCAATAATGGATGGTTCTTCAAAGTTTTTTGTTGAAGCTTTGGAAAAAGCCGGGGTAGTTGCACAGGAAGCAGAGCGTGAAGAATTTGTAGTGGAAGAAGTAATAACTTATCACGACGATGAAAGTGGAAGCGAAATAATTGTAATGCCCGCCGATGAATACCAGGTAACCACCATGGTTGATTTTGAAACAAAAGTTTTGGGTACGCAAAATGCTACTATTTCACACCTTTCTGAGTTTAAGAATGAAATTGCAAATGCGCGAACTTTTAGCTTTTTACACGAGCTTGAAGCTTTGTTAGATCACGGATTAATTAAAGGAGGCGATCTAAACAATGCTATTGTTTATGTAGATAAAGAAATAAACGAAGAAACCTTTAAAAAACTTCGCATTGCTTTTAATCGAGATAATATTTCGGTTAAACCAAATGGAATTCTGGATAATTTAACCTTACATTATCCTAACGAAGCTGCAAGACATAAACTTTTAGATGTGGTGGGAGATCTTGCTTTAATAGGAACCAGAATTCGCGGAAAAGTTATTGCCAACAAGCCTGGGCATTATGTAAATACCCAGTTTGCTAAAAAACTGGCTAAAATAATTAAAGCCGAAAAGCGCAATAATGTTCCAAAAATAGATTTTGATCAAAAACCATTAATGGATGTTACCGATATCATGGATATATTGCCACATCGCTCTCCATTTCTCCTGGTAGATAAAATTTATAGCTGTACAGATAGCTGTGTGATTGGTTTAAAGAATGTAACCATGAACGAGCCTTTTTTTGTAGGTCATTTTCCGGGAAAACCGGTGATGCCGGGCGTACTTCAGGTAGAAGCTATGGCTCAAACCGGAGGTATTCTTGCTTTAAAATCGGTGCCAGATCCAGAAAATTATCTTACTTATTTTATGAAAATAGATAATGTAAGATTTAAACAACAGGTAGTACCTGGCGATACTTTAATATTTAAATTAGAATTACTTGCGCCTATACGCCGCGGAATTTGCCAAATGCAGGGCTATGCTTATGTGAATGGAAAATTAGCTACCGAGGCTGTACTAATGGCGCAAATTGTAAAATCAAAATAAAAAATATGAACCAGCCTTTAGCTTACGTACATCCGGGAGCCAAAATTGCTAAAAATGTAGTGATAGAACCTTTTACCACTATTCATAATAATGTGGTAATTGGTGAAGGAACCTGGATAGGATCTAACGTAACTATAATGGAAGGTGCCCGTATTGGAAAGAATTGCAGTATTTTTCCGGGAGCCGTTATTTCTGCTATTCCGCAGGATAAAAAGTTTGACGACGAAGATACCATTACGGTTATTGGAGATAACACAACCATTAGGGAATGTGTAACTATTAATCGTGGTACTACAGACCGAATGAAAACGGTAATAGGGAAAAATTGCTGGATTATGGCTTATTGCCATATTGCACACGATTGTATTGTAGGGGATAATTGTATTTTCTCTAATAACAGTACCCTTGCCGGACATATAAATGTTGGAGATTACGTGATTCTTGCGGGAATGGCGGCAATTCAGCAGTTTTGTAGTATTGGGAGGCATGCCTTTGTAACGGGTGGGTCTTTGGTTAGAAAAGATGTACCACCGTTTGTAAAAGCGGGAAGAGAACCACTTTCTTATGTTGGAATTAATTCTATTGGCTTACGCCGAAGAGGATATACTACCGAAAAAATTCGTGAAATACAGGATATTTATAGAATTTTATATCAGAAAAACTATAACAACTCCCAGGCTGTTGCTATAATTGAAGCTGAAATGCAAGCAACTGCAGAAAGAGACGAAATTTTAGAATTTATTAAAAACTCACAGCGAGGTATCATGAAAGGATACTTTAGCTCTAATTAAAACAAAAGAATGGCTAGTACAAGCGATATTAGAAACGGATTATGTATTCGTTACAACCACGATATTTATAAGATAACTGAATTTTTACACGTAAAACCTGGAAAAGGACCTGCTTTTGTAAGAACTAAACTTAAAAGCGTAACCACAGGGAAAGTTATAGAAAACACATTTTCTGCCGGTCATAAAATTGAAGATGTCCGTGTAGAGACCCATAAGTTTCAGTATTTATATAATGATGGTGAATTTTATCATTTTATGAATGTTGAAGATTACACCCAAATTCGTCTTGTAGAGCAAGCTTTAGATCAGCCAAAACTTTTAAAGGAAGGTGAAGTGGTTACAGTTATAATCAATACCGAAGATAACGCTCCTCTTTCAGTAGAAATGCCTGCCAGCGTTGTGTTAGAAGTATCACACACTGAGCCTGGGGTTAAAGGTAATACAGCTACAAACGCTACAAAGCCGGCAACTGTTGAAACCGGCGCTGAAGTAAACGTTCCTTTGTTTATTAATGAAGGCGACAAAATTAAAATTGAAACCGAAAAGGGTACTTACAAAGAAAGAATTAAAGAGTAGTTCTTTCAGAATTAAGGATTGAAAATTTACAAGATCGTTATCCTGTCCCGAAGTTTCGGGATATTTCAGGATCTAAGAATAAAAATTATATTAATGTTAGAAGCTGAAATAAGTTCAGCTTGACGTTACAGGATTTTTAATCTTTTTCTATAGTTAACATTAATCAATATGAAATTTCCACAAGAACATACGCTGCAACAAATTGCCACTATTATTGATGCTCAATACATTGGGGATGCCAATTTTCCGGTTTTGGGTATGAATGAAATTCACGTGGTAACACCCGGTGATATTGTTTTTGTAGATCATCCAAAATATTACGATAAAGCTTTAAATTCGGCTGCGACCGTAATTTTAATCAATAAAAAAGTCGATTGTCCTGAAGGTAAAGCTTTGCTTATTTCAGAAGATCCTTTTTCAGATTTTAATAAGCTTACCCAATATTTTAAACCCTTTCAGAAATCTAAAAAATCTATTTCAGATTCAGCTCAAATAGGGGAGGGCACGCATATTCAACCAAATACTTTTATTGGAAATAATGTGAAAATTGGCAGTAATTGCTTAATTCATTCCAACGTAACTATATATGATAATGCGGTTATCGGGAACAATGTAATTATACATTCCGGTACTGTTTTGGGTGGTGATGCTTTCTATTACAAAACCCGGCCAGAAGGTTTTGATAAATTAAGATCTGGCGGACGTGTGGTTATAGAAGATAATGTAGAAATTGGCGCAAATTGCACTATAGATAAAGGAGTTACGGGAGATACTACGATTAAAGAAGGAACTAAACTGGATAATTTAATCCAGGTTGGTCACGATACCGTAATTGGAAGAAAATGTCTTATTGCCAGCCAGGTAGGCATAGCCGGTGCTGTAACTATTGAAGACGAAGTTACTGTTTGGGGCCAGGTTGGGATGCGTAGCGGGATAACCGTAGAAAAAGGCGGAATTCTTATGGGCCAGGCCGGAATCACGAAATCTACAAAGGCTAATAAAATTTATACAGGAAACCCGGCAATGGAATCCCGGGCAAAATTAAAAGAGTTGGCGCTCTTAAGGCAATTACCTAAATTGCTGGAAAAATTAAAGTAAAAGACTATGGGCTTAAAAAGTAAAGAGATTGTTGAGAATTTTTATACCTCCTTATTTAAAGACGAAAAAGGAACATTAGACAATTATTTGCATCCCAATGTAAATCTCACTTGGTATGGTACTACCGGACTTAAAAAGCTGAATTTTGATGAGATTCTTTCCATTAGAAATGATATGTCTAAAAACTACGAATCGCTTAAAGCTGAAGTTGAAAAAACAGTAGAAGAAGATCATCAAATCGCTATTCAGTTTACTTATCACGTAAAAACCATAGAAAATCCCGATGAAGAAATGCCACTTGCGCATTTTATGGCCATTTGGGAATTAAAAGACAATAAACTTTTTAAAGGGGTACAAATCTCGCAACTTGGAGAAGAGATAGATGAAAGTCCCTGGTCTTAAATTTTAAAGATTCGCATTAATTAAAGATTTTGAGTTAAAACTTTAATTCAATTTTAAGAGTACAAGCCCAATAAACCACCAAAAAACTTTAGGTTTTATATTTAAAAACCTACTTTTGTAATCGCAAAAATCAAAAAATTTATGAGCGTTTTAGTCAATAAAAATTCAAAAATAATAGTTCAGGGATTTACCGGTAGCGAAGGTACTTTTCACGCTGAACAAATGATAGAATACGGAACCAATGTTGTTGGAGGTGTAACTCCCGGTAAAGGAGGTCAAAAGCACCTTAATAAACCGGTTTTTAATACAGTTTCTGAGGCTGTTGAAAAAACAGAGGCAGATGTTTCAATAATCTTTGTACCACCATCTTTCGCTGCAGATGCAATTATGGAAGCTGCAGATGCTGGTATTAAAGTAATTATTACAATTACAGAAGGTATTCCAGTTGCCGACATGGTAAAGGCTTACGATTATATTCAGGATAAAGATTGCCGCTTGGTAGGTCCTAACTGTCCGGGTGTAATAACTCCGGGAGAAGCAAAAGTTGGGATTATGCCAGGTTTTGTTTTCAAAAAAGGAAAAGTAGGAATTGTATCTAAGTCTGGTACTTTAACTTACGAAGCAGCAGATCAGGTTGTAAAACAAGGTCTTGGAATTACCACTGCAATTGGTATTGGTGGAGATCCAATTATTGGAACCACTACTAAAGAAGCCGTAGAATTATTGATGAACGACGAAGAAACCGAATGCATCGTAATGATTGGTGAAATTGGAGGTCAATTAGAAGCAGATGCGGCTAAGTGGATTAAAGAAAATGGAAACAGAAAACCGGTTGTAGGCTTTATCGCCGGAGAAACTGCACCAGCAGGCCGTACAATGGGGCACGCAGGAGCAATTGTAGGTGGCAGCGAAGATACCGCTCAAGCCAAAAAAGCTATTCTAAAGGAAAATGGAATTCACGTTGTTGATTCTCCAGCTGAAATTGGAAAAAAAGTAGCCGAAGTTATGAAAGGATAATATCTGGCTTAAAACTATATTAAAATCCTCCTTATTTGGTATAATGGCTAAATACAGGAGGATTTTTTATTTCTTGCCTTCAGCTTTTGCTATATTTGAAACTATTAAATAAACACCAATCTTTTTATAAATATGAAATTATTAGAAGGAAAAAATGCCATAATAACCGGTGGTAGTCGCGGAATAGGGAAAGGTATTGCAGAAGTATTTGCTCAACACGGTGCAAATGTAGCTTTTACCTATAATTCTTCGGCCGAATCTGCAAATGCACTAGCCGATGAGTTAAGTGAACTTGGAGTAAAAGCTAAAGCTTACCAGTCTAATGCTGCAAGTTTTAAGGAAGCAGAGCAATTGGTAAAGGATGTAGCTGCCGATTTTGGAGATATAGATATTGTGGTTAATAATGCCGGAATCACCAAAGACAATTTGTTAATGCGAATGAGCGAAGAAGATTTCGATAAGGTGATTGAAGTCAACCTGAAATCTGTCTTTAATATGACCAAAGCTGTACAGCGCACTATGCTGAAACAACGCAAGGGAAGCATTATTAATATGAGTTCGGTAGTTGGAGTAACTGGTAATGCTGGGCAGGCAAATTACGCAGCTTCAAAAGCCGGAATTATAGGTTTTTCTAAATCTATGGCGCAGGAACTTGGTTCCAGAAATATTAGAACTAACGTGATCGCTCCCGGCTTTATAGAAACCGAAATGACTGAGAAACTGGACGAAAAAGTTGTTGACGGCTGGAGACAAGCTATCCCGTTAAAACGTGGTGGTGCTCCCGAAGATATTGCAAATGCCTGTGTTTTCCTTGGTAGTGATCTTAGTTCTTATATCACTGGCCAGGTACTTCACGTTGACGGCGGAATGCACACCTAATTAGATAAAAGTGAATAGTTATTAGTTAAAAGTTTTACCATTACCTTTTAACTCTATTTCCCATAAATGAATATAAGCAACATCATACTCATAGCCCTGGCCATAATTACTGCGCTGGGGTTTGCTTTTTTTCAGTATCTCTTTAAGAATAAAAATAAAAGAAGGGAAATTTACATTCTGTTTGCTCTACGATTTTTCTCAGTCTTTATACTTCTTTTGCTACTTATTAATCCTAAAATTTCCTCCATAACTTACGAACTCGAAAAACCGAATTTAATTCTGGCTGTAGATGATTCTGGATCTATTGCGCATTTAGAGCAGGAAGATACAGTACATAAAATTTTAGAAAAGTTAAGGTCGAATAAAGCACTTCAGGAACGATTTGAGTTGACTCAGTATAATTTTGGTAATGATGATTTATCAAATTCTAACAAGCCACAATTTAAAACACCTCAAACCAATATTAACGCTGCGCTGGAATCACTAAAAGAATTATCCCGAAAAAAACCTACCGCAGTATTGCTTATTTCCGATGGAAATCAAAGTGCCGGAAAGGATTTTCGTTATTTCAAACCAGGAAATAACCAGGAAATTTATCCCATAGTAGTAGGTGATACCACACATTATTCAGATTTAGAATTAACTCAATTTAATGTAAATACCTACGCTTTTTTAAATAATCGCTTTCCCGTTGAAGCTTTTATTTCCTATTCAGGCGAAGAGCAGATAGATTCAGAATTCGTAATTAAATCTGGGGAAAACATAATTTTTTCAGAAGAAATTTCTCTTACTTCAGTTAACAATTCGGCTGTAATTCGTGTTGAGCTTCCGGCTTCAAGGCTTGGTGTTCTTTCTTATGAAGCCGAAATTATTCCGTTAGAAAATGAAAAAAACAAAGCAAACAATTCTAAAAAGTTTGCCGTTGAAGTTATTGACGAACGCAGTAAAATTCTGTTAATAAGTGCCGCGCCACACCCCGATTTAGGAGCTTTTAAAAAGTCTATTGAAACAAATAAACAACGACAACTTGATATAAAATATCTTCAGGATAATTTATCAAATTTAGAAGATTATCAGCTAGTTATATTGTACCAGCCAACTTCAGGTTTTGCCACTATTTTTGAAGATTTAAGAGAGAATAATCAAAATTACCTACTGGTTACTGGAACTCAAACCGATTGGAATTTTCTTAATAGAATTCAGGATTTTGTAACAAAAGATTTTACTAATCAGTCACAGGAAATTTTTGCTGTAAAAAATTCCAATTTTAATCAATTTCAGTTTGAAGAAACCGGGTTTTCAGAATTTCCTCCACTGGAAGATAAGTTTGGAAATATCAATATTCAAAATAATAGTTTTGAAAGCATTTATTTTCAGAAAATTGAAAATGTAGAAACTTCACAGCCTTTAATCGCTATTGCCGGAAAAGGCCAAAATAAAAATGCCTTTATTTTTGGAGAAAATCTCTGGAGATGGCGTTCTAATACCTTTTTAGAAAATAAATCTTTCGAGAAATTTGATAATTTTATTGGTAAGTTGGTTCAGAATATTGCTTCAGCACAGCAACGAGAACGATTGACTATAGATTATAATTCATTTTATTACGAAAATGAAGCTGTAACAATAACCGCTAATTTCTTCGATCAAAATTATCAGTTTGATCCTAACGCGAACCTGGTGATTTCCGCAGAAAATGCTGTAGAGAATCTAGAATCTCAATTAGTTCTAAGAAACAACGGTTACGAGGTAGATTTAGGCAATTTACCGGCCGGAAATTATGATTTTACAATTACCGAAACAACATCGCAAATATCCCGTTCAGGTAGCTTTGAAGTAATTGCCTACAATATTGAGCAGCAGTTTATTTCAGCTAATAAAATTGCGATGAAGGCCCTTGCAGAAAATTCTGGAACCAGGGTTTATTACAAAGATGAACTTCAGGAAATAAGCAATGTACTTTTAAGCAACGATAAATACAAACCTGTTCAGAAAAGCAGTCAAAAAATTGTACCTTTGGTAGACTGGTATTACCTTCTATTTCTGCTTGTTTTGATACTCGCCGCAGAATGGTTTTTCAGAAAATACAAAGGATTAATTTAAATACAATTATATAGATGGAAAGATTACCCAAACTCGGAATTCCTATTATTATAGGAATCGTACTTTTAATAATTTTTGTTGCAAAGTCTACAGTAACCATTGGTTCCGGTCAGGCTGGCGTTCTTTATAAAACTTTTGATGACGGTGTAGTTACCGATGAGCCTCCTTTAAATGAAGGTTTTCATATTGTAGCGCCCTGGAATAAAGTTTTTGTTTATGAAGTGAGGCAACAATCCCTGGAGGAGAAAATGCAGGTTTTAAGTTCTAACGGACTTCAAATTGATATTGATGCTTCTACCTGGTTCCAACCTTCTTATGAGAACCTGGGAAGCTTACATCGTGAAAAAGGTGAAGAATATATTCGGCGTTTGCTGCAACCCGCAGTAAGATCGGCCGCAAGATCGGTTGTTGGAAGATATAACCCGGAACAATTATATGCCAGTAAAAGGGAAGCAATTCAAAAAGAAATTTTAGAAGAAACTCAAATTTTACTTAAAGACCAATACGTTCAGGTGAATGAGGTTCTTGTAAGAGATGTTTCATTACCTCCAAACATTAAAGATGCAATTGAGCGTAAATTACGCCAGGAGCAGGAATCTTTGGAGTATGAGTTTAGGTTGACAAAAGCTACTCAGGAAGCCGAACGCCAGCGTATTGATGCCGAAGGTAAAGCTCGTGCAAACGAAATTTTGAATGCATCTTTAACTCCTAATATCCTAAAGGAAAAAGGAATTCAGGCAACATTAGAACTTTCAAAATCCAGCAACGCTAAAACGGTTGTTATAGGTTCAGGTGAAGGCGGATTGCCTTTAATTTTAGGTGGCTCAAATTAAACTATTAAAGATGAGATCTATTTTCTTAAATATCGCAAGGCTTTCTATTTTTATAGGAAGCCTTGCTCTTTCTGCACAAACCAGTTCTTTAAATAATTCGGGAACACTTGAAACAGCTGCTCCCGAAGAAGTTGGAATGTCTTCAGAAAGGATACAGAAGATTGAAGCAATGCTAAAATCGGCAATTGAAGATAACCAAATTCCCGGAGCGGTAGCTTTAATAGCTCGCGACGGCAAAATTGTTTTTCACGAAGCATTTGGAGATGCAAATGCTTCAGGTAAAGAGCTTGAAAAGGACGCTATTTTTAGGTTGGCTTCTCAAACAAAAGCGATTACTGCAACTGCCGTGATGATGCTTTGGGAAGAAGGGAAGTTCCGTTTAGACGATCCTATTTCAAAGTATATCCCTGAATTTAAAGATCCCAAAATTCTAAAGAATTTTAATGAAGTTGATAGTAGTTTTACTTCTACGCCAGCTGAGAATGAAATAACTATTCGGCATTTGCTAACACATACTTCCGGACTTGGTTATGGAGCAATAGACAGTGACGAGCGTATTAAAAAGATTTATGCAAAGGCTGGAATTACCGAATTGTTCACTGAAGAAGAAGTAAGGATTGGAGAAAATGTAAAAAAATTGGCTGTTTTACCTTTACATCACGAACCCGGTGAAAAATTCACTTATAGTTTAGGTTTAGATGTACTGGGTTATTTTATAGAAGTAATTTCAGGACAGGGTTTTGATGAATTTCTGAAAGAAAGAATTTTCGATCCTCTGCAAATGGATGACACCAGGTTCTATCAACCTTCATCGAAAAAAGATCGGTTAGTGACTGTACAGCATAAAAAAGATGGAAAATGGGAAAACTTTCCGAATACATTTTATAATACCAATTATCCGCTAACAGAAGATGGGACATTTTTTTCAGGAGGAGCCGGGCTATCGGGTACCGCAGAAGATTATGCTAAATTCCTTCAAATGTATCTAAATGGAGGTGAATATAATGGTACTCGCTTATTAAGTCGAAAAACGGTAGATATCATAATGGGAAATCAAACAGGAGAAAAATTTAATTTTCCAAATCAGTACTATGGTATTGCCTTTGGCGTAGTTAGCAAAAAAGGAGAAATTGCAGGAGGGCAGGGTAGTGCCGGTACTTTTGATTGGGGTGGTTATTTCAATACCCAGTATTTCGCCGATCCCGAAGAGCAAATAATTGGTGTTTTGTTGAAGCAAACTCAAGGAAATACCGGTGATGAAACCGGCTGGAAATTCCGGCAAATGATTTTTAGTGCCATAGATGATTAGTATATAGAATCAATTGAATTTTACTGCAAATGCAAACTTCAACAGATTTTCAGAAAATTATCTCAAGTATTATTCCGAAATAGTAAAATGAGTAATTTAGATCTAACAGGCCTCGGAGCATTTAAATATAGATTATCGAGTAAAACAATTCATAAAAAACAAGAAAGCTGTTTTGCAGTTTAAAATTTATATTTAGATTTGTAATCACAATGAAGAATTTTCAATTAGATCACCATCATATTTACTACTGCGCTCAGGCGAGGTAAATTTGGTGTGTTGTGATTTCAGCATATTTAAAACCCGTTTGAGCTATTCAAACGGGTTTTTTTATTTTATAAACACCAACCAAAAATTAAAAAGAAAAATTAAAAAAATGAGCCAGGAAAAATTAAGAATAGCTATTCAAAAATCAGGGAGATTAAACGAAGATTCCCTTAAAATTTTAAAGGATGCAGGCATTTCTATAGATAATGGAAAAGAACAACTCAAAGCTTCGTCTCGTAACTTTCCTTTGGAAGTAATGTATCTTAGAAACGGTGATATTCCTCAATATTTAAGAGATGGTGTTGTAGATGCAGCAATTATTGGGGAGAATGTTTTAATTGAAAAGGGTAAAGATATTATCCAGGGCGAAAAACTTGGCTTTTCAAAATGTCGTGTTTCTCTCGCTGTACCAAAATCTATGAAATATGCCGGAATAGAAGACCTTGATGGTAAAAAAATAGCCACTTCTTATCCTAATACCGTAAACGAATTTCTGGAGAAAAAAGGAATTACAGCCGAATTGCATATTATTAATGGTTCAGTAGAAATAGCTCCAAATATTGGGCTTGCAGATGGTATTTGTGATATTGTTTCCAGCGGAAGCACGCTTTTCAAAAACGGGCTAAAAGAGGTAGAAGTAATGCTGAAGAGTGAAGCTGTTCTTGCTATCTCTCCAAAAATTTCTGAAGCTCGTCAACATATCTTAGAGAAATTACAATTCAGGTTGAAATCTGTTTTAAATGCGCGGACTTCTAAATATATACTTTTAAATGCGCCAAATGAGAATTTAGAGAACATTATCAAATTACTGCCTGGAATGCGCAGCCCAACTGTTTTACCACTTGCTGAAGAAGGTTGGAGTTCTATACATACCGTAATTAATGAAGAGCGCTTCTGGGAAGTTATAGATGAATTAAAACAAAATGGTGCCGAAGGTATTTTAGTAGCGCCAATCGAAAAAATGGTACTTTAAGATGAAAAAGTTTTTTAATCCTACTAAAGCTGAGTGGCCTGAAATTTTAAAAAGGCCCACCCAAACCGTAGAAGATATTGAAGAAACGGTAAACCAGGTTTTTGCTGAAGTTAAAACAAAAGGGGACGCCGCGGTTTCAAAATATACCGAACTTTTTGACGGCATAAACCTCGCAAATACTCAGGTTACAGATAAAGAAGTAAGTGCTGCTGCAAATGAGGTTTCCAAGGAATTGAAAGAAGCCATAAAATTGGCAAAAAGTAATATTGAAAAATTTCACACCGCCCAGAAAACCGATAGGATTGAAATTGAAACTACCAACGGCGTAAAATGTTGGCAGGAAAAGAGGGCGATTCAAAAAGTTGGGTTGTATATTCCCGGTGGCAGCGCTCCTTTATTTTCTACCATTTTAATGTTAGCCGCACCCGCAAATATTGCTGGTTGTAAGGAAATTGTGCTTTGTACTCCGCCAGATAAGAACGGAAATGTGCATCCTGCCATTTTATACACCGCCGAACTGTGTGGCGTTACCAAAATATATAAAGTTGGGGGAATCCAGGCAATTGCGGCTATGACCTTTGGGACAGAAAGTATTCCTAAAGTTTATAAGATATTTGGTCCCGGAAATCAATTTGTTACCGTTGCCAAACAACTGGCAACCCGCCATAATGTGGCGATAGATATGCCTGCCGGGCCATCAGAATTATTAGTTTTTGCAGACGATTCTTCCAATGCTGCTTTTGTTGCTTCAGATCTTTTAAGCCAGGCAGAGCACGGAGCAGATAGCCAGGTAATTCTTGTTTCTACTTCCAAAAACCTAATTGAAGCGGTAGAGAAAGAAGTAGAAAGTCAGTTAGAAGTTTTACCCAGAAAAAGTATTGCTGAAAAAGCTATAGCTCACTCGAGGCTAATTTATGTTGAAAAGAAAGAAGATGCACTGGAGTTAATTGACGAATATGGGCCGGAACACTTTATTATTTGTGCTGATGATGAGGCCTTTTTTACTGAAGGAATTCAGAATGCAGGTTCGGTTTTTATAGGAAATTATACCCCGGAAAGCGCGGGAGACTATGCTTCAGGAACCAACCATACTTTACCAACAAATGGCTACGCTAAGCAATACAGCGGCGTAAACCTTGATAGTTTTATGAAGAGTATGACTTTTCAAAAAATAACAGAAGAAGGAATTAAGAAAATTGGTCCTGCCATAGAATTTATGGCTGAAGCCGAAGGTTTGGAAGCGCATAAAAATGCGGTGACATTACGATTAAAGAAGCTAAAATAAATAAATGTAGTTAATTGAAAACCCTATTAAGACGTCATTCTGAATTTATTTCAGAATCTAAGATTGTAAATTATAGAAAAATTAGACTCTGAAACAAGTTCAGGGTGACGAAGAGAATAATTTTAAGTGCACTCTAAATAGAATGAAAAAATTCAATATAAATAACCTGGTAAGGCCAAACGTGGCCGGTTTAAAACCTTATTCCTCCGCCAGGGACGAATACCAGTCTACGGGCTCAGAAATGGTTTTTCTGGATGCTAATGAAAATCCGTTTCAAACCGAGGTAAACCGTTATCCAGATCCGCAACAACGAAGCTTAAAGGCTGAATTGGCAAAAATCAAAAATGTTTCAACGGAACATATTTTACTGGGAAATGGGAGCGATGAAGTGCTGGATCTTTTGTTTAGAGCATTTTGCGAACCTGGAAAAGATAATATAATTAGCCTACCACCAACTTACGGAATGTATAAAGTGTTGGCTAATATTAATAATATTGAGAATAGGGAAATTTTACTGAATTTGGATTTCGAGCCTAATGCTGAAGAAATTCTGAATTCGGTAGATCAAAATACCAAAATGATCTTTTTATGTTCCCCGAATAATCCCACTGGAAACTCATTTTCAGCAGAAAAGATCATTCATATTCTTGAGAATTTTAAGGGATTAGTAATTATCGATGAAGCTTATATTGATTTTTCAACTGAGGAAAGCTGGTTAAATAAACTGAAGCAATATCCAAACTTGGTTATCACCCAAACACTTTCAAAAGCATATGGAATGGCGGGAATTAGATTGGGAATTTGCTATGCTTCCATAGAAATTATTGAGATTTTAAATAAAATAAAACCACCTTACAATGTAAATGAATTAACTCAGTTAAGAGCTTTAGATCGTGTACTGAATAAAGAAAAAGTGGATTCGGAAATATCTGATTTACTTAAAGAAAGAGCTCGTTTAAGTGAAGCTTTAGTTGAAGTGAATTTTATTGAAAAAATATATCCATCTGATGCTAATTTTATATTAGTAAAAGTAGATGACGCCAATACACGTTATGACCAGTTATTAGAAAGAGGTATAGTAATTAGAAACCGAACTACACAACCGCTTTGTGAAAATACCTTGCGTTTAACGGTTGGAACTGGAGAGGAGAACAAAAAGCTGATAGATGCTTTAAAAATTATAGAATAATAAAAAGTTTAGTTTTCGTCATCCTGAACTTGTTTCAGGATCTAAGTTGTTAGCATAAAAACATATTATAAATTGAAACAAGTTCAGCTTGACGTGGTGGTTAGACCATCGTAGAAAAAATAGATTATGAAAAAAGTATTATTTATAGATCGTGATGGAACTTTAATTCACGAGCCGGAAGATTTCCAGGTAGACCGTATTGAAAAGCTGGAATTTTATCCGGAAGCTTTATATTATTTAAAGAAAATTGCCACAGAACTGGATTTTGAATTGGTAATGGTGACTAATCAAGATGGCCTGGGAACAGAAGCCTATCCTGAAAAAGACTTTTGGCCTATTCAAAATTTTATTCTGCAAACCTTTAAAAATGAAGGAGTGGAATTTAAAGAGGTTTTAATGGACCGTACTTTCGCAAAAGATAATTCTCCCACCCGAAAGCCTAATACCGGACTTTTAGAGGAGAAATATCTAAATAACGAAGAAAACTACGATCTAAAGAATTCTTTTATGGTCGGCGACCGACTTACAGATATTGAATTTGCTTATAATTTTGGAGGTAAAGGCATTTTTATAGATACTCACGAAGATCTTGCAACTGACGAAGTGAAAAACGATCAGGAAAAAGTTAAGGAAACTATTGCTTTAAAAACCGATAGTTGGAAAGAGATTTATGAATTTTTAAAGTTGAATGATAGAACAGCTGAAATTTCAAGGAAAACTAATGAAACCGATATCTTTATTCAACTAAATTTAGATGGTACCGGAAAATCTGAAATTAGTACCGGAATTGCATTTTTTGACCATATGCTAGATCAGATTGCACGTCACGGACAAATGGACCTTACCGTGAAAGTTAAAGGAGATCTGGAAGTTGATGAGCATCATACTATAGAAGATACGGCAATTGCACTTGGAGAAGTTTTTAGCAAAGCTTTGGGCAATAAACTTGGAATAGAACGATACGGTTTTTGCCTACCTATGGACGATTGCCTGGCCCAGGTGGCCATAGATTTTGGTGGCAGAAACTGGATAGTTTGGGAAACCGAATTTAAACGAGAGATGGTTGGAAAAATGCCTACTGAAATGTTTTATCATTTCTTTAAATCTTTTACCGATGGCGCTAAGGCCAACCTAAATGTAAAAGCTGAAGGACAAAATGAACATCATAAAATTGAAGCGATATTTAAAGCTTTTGCCAAAGCGATTAAAGTAGCGGTAAAACGTGATGCTGAAAAAATGATACTTCCATCAACTAAAGGAATGCTTTAAAAGCCCCCTAGCCCTCGAAGGGGGAATAATGTGAACTAAAAAATGTTTAGATTTTGAAAATTGAGAATGAAATGAATAAAAAGCCCTCCCCCCTAGGGGGAGCCGGAAGGGGCTTGAAGATTGTAATTATAGATTACGGAGCGGGTAATATTCAAAGTATCAAATTTGCCATAAAGCGACTTGGATATAAGGCTATTTTAAGCAGTGATGCCGAAGAAATAAAGTCAGCAGATAAAGTAATTTTCCCAGGAGTGGGCGAGGCCAGCAGCGCAATGAAAATGCTAAAGTCTACGGGTTTAGATAAAGTGATTCCTACTTTAAAACAGCCGGTTTTAGGAATTTGCCTGGGAATGCAGTTAATGTGTACTTATTGCGAGGAAGGAGATACAGACGGACTTGGAATTTTTCATGCTGATGTGGTGAAATTCGATAACCAATTAAAAGTTCCGCAAATTGGGTGGAATAAAATTTATGATTTAAGATCAGACTTATTTACTGGGATTTCAGAAGGAGAATTCGTGTATTTAGTACATAGTTTTTATGTAAAGGAATGCGCAGAAACCATAGCTTCAACCGAGTATGGAGTAGAATACACTTCGGCTATTCAAAAAGATAATTTCTATGGTGTACAATTTCATCCAGAGAAAAGTAGTGATGCGGGGGAGAAAATTCTGGAGAATTTTTTGAAAGTGACCCAACCCAACACGATAAAGTAGATTTAAAGACTACGTCATTGCGATGGAGACACGACTGAAGCAATCTGTTCAACCAGAAAATTTCTATCAAAAGATTACCACGCTCCTTTGTCGCTCGTAATGACATAGAGAAGCAAAATTGATAATAAAACAAAACATTAGTGCATTCGTGGCAAAAAAATATAGAAGTAACATTTTAATTTTTTACTTAAAAGATGAGAATAATTCCCGCTATAGATATAATTGAAGGTAAATGTGTACGCCTTTCCAAAGGTGACTATAATACCAAGAAAATTTATAATGAGAACCCGCTAGAAGTAGCTAAAAATTTTGAGGCGCACGGAATTCAGTATTTGCATTTGGTAGATTTAGATGGTGCAAAATCAAAAAATATTGTAAACCATAAAATCCTGGAAGAGATCGCTTCAAAAACCAGCTTAAAAATAGATTTTGGTGGGGGATTAAAAACCGACAAAGATTTGCAAATTGCCTTTGAATGTGGAGCACATCAAATTACCGGTGGAAGTATCGCGGTTAAAGATCCTAATATTTTTAAATCCTGGATTCAGAAATTTGGTTCAGATAAAATAATCCTGGGTGCTGATGCCAACAATGAAAAAATTGCAGTTAGCGGCTGGCAGGAAGAATCTAATAAGGAACTGATTCCTTTTATTCAGGAATACCAGGATGAGGGAATAAACTATGTAATTTGCACCGATATCTCTAAAGATGGGATGCTGGAAGGTCCATCCTTTGAACTGTATCGCAGAATTCTTGAGGAAACTTCATCAGAAAATAAAAAACTAAAACTTATAGCTTCGGGTGGAATCTCTACCTTTAGCGAGTTACCGGAACTGGCTGAACTTGGCTGCGAAGGCACTATAATAGGAAAAGCGATTTATGAAGGTCGTATTAAAATGAAAGAATTAGAGAGATTTATAATAGCCCCCTAGCCCTCAAAGGGGGAATTAAAAAGTGTTTATTTAATACAAAACCTTTAACATGCTTACAAAACGAATTATACCCTGCCTGGATATTAAAGACGGAAGAACCGTTAAGGGCGTAAATTTTATAGATTTACGTGATGCCGGTGATCCTGTAGAATTGGCTGAGATCTATGCAAAATCTGGTGCAGATGAATTGGTTTTTCTGGATATCTCGGCTACTGAAGAGAAGCGAAAAACCCTGGCCAATTTGGTTAGACGGGTTGCCGAAAAAGTAAACATTCCGTTTACGGTTGGTGGTGGAATTTCATCGGTGGAAGATGTGGATATTTTACTTAAAAATGGCGCAGATAAAGTTTCTATAAACTCTTCGGCGGTAAAAAATCCTGGTCTAATCAACGAGCTCGCTGCTAAATTTGGGAGTCAGTGTATAACGGTGGCGATAGATGCCAAGCAGGTAAACAGCGAATGGCTGGTGCACCTGGTAGGGGGAAAAGTGCCTACTGATATCAATTTATTTCAATGGGCGAAAGAAGTTGAAGAGCGTGGTGCCGGTGAGATCTTATTTACTTCTATGAATAATGATGGAACTAAAGAAGGCTTTGCTAATGAAGCCCTGGCAGTTTTATCTTCGGAATTAAATATTCCAATAATCGCCTCAGGTGGTGCCGGAAATATGCAGCATTTTTGCGATACTTTTATTGAAGGAAAAGCTGATGCGGCACTTGCAGCCAGTGTTTTTCATTTCAAAGAAATTGAAATTAAAGATTTAAAAGAAGAACTTCGTAGAAACGGAGTGGAAGTTAGGCTGTAAATTGGAGTAAGAAAAAAAAGAAGAGAGAGATCTTTTATCCTGAAATAAATTCAGGATGACGTATAAAAAAATAAAGATGAATATAGATTTTAATAAAAATAACGACGGACTTGTTCCTGCGATAATTCAGGATGCATCAACTAAGAACGTACTTATGTTGGGGTATATGAACGAGGAAGCATTTTTGAAAACCAATGAAACCAAGAAAGTTACTTTTTTCAGTAGAACTAAAAATCGTTTATGGACCAAAGGCGAAGAAAGCGGCAATTACCTTCATCTAGTCAACATTAAAAATGATTGCGATAATGATACCTTGCTAATTTCGGTTACGCCTGAAGGTCCAACCTGCCATAAAGGAACAGATACCTGCTGGGCAGAGGATAATGAGCCTAATTTCGGTTTTCTTTCTCAATTGGAAGGAATAATCGCCAAACGAAAAAGGATGAGCGAGGTGGAGCCTGAATTACGAGAGGATAAGAACTCTTATGTAGTTTCGCTTTTTGATGCGGGAATGAATAAAATTGCCCAGAAAGTAGGAGAGGAGGCTGTAGAAACGGTTATTGAAGCTAAAGATGATAACGCCGATTTATTCTTAAACGAAAGCGCCGATTTACTTTTTCATTACTTAATTCTGTTAAAAGCAAAGGGATATTCTTTAAAAGATATCGTTGAAGTTCTGGAAAAGAGACATTAAAGAAACTTAACCAGGTATATTTGAATGAACTGTTGTTAGTTTGCTAAATGCAGCATTATTTCTTTGCATCATTTATTTCTAACCAGTTTCCATCAGGGTCGGTGATATAAATTTGTTTTACTCCGTCAACACGATTGGTAACCGTTTGTTTTTCTCCCAGCCAGTTTTCATAAGGTATTTTATTTCTTTCCAAAACCTTAATAAAATCGGGAACAGATGGAACAGACAGCGAAAGATGGCTATTTTTATCGGGTTCAATAAAAGTAGATGCACCTTTAATTAAATGCAGTTGAACATTTGACCCCAAAGTAAACCAGGTATGTTTACCATCCTTAAAAGGTTCGGGTATTTTTTCCAACCCAATGATGTTTTCATAGAAATTGGTGCTTTTATCAAGATCAACAACATAGACTGCGATATGATCTATAGTAATTTTAGAATTAAGTTCCTGAGCTTTTGTAGAAAGCGTGATAAATATGAAGAATATGGAAATTAAAATCAATGATTTTTTCATATAGTTTTAGTGTTTAAGGCCAGTATTAGCTGTAGTAATAATATTAATCTTAGCCCGTCAGCTCAATTTTAAATTCTCTAAACAAATATATAAGTAAGATGTAATGGAAACCAAAAATAGGACTTCCATTACCTAATAGTTTCCATTTTAATACTCTAAATGCTTTCCGCAGCAAAATTTGCAACTGCGTGATCGTTTTCTACAGAACTTCCAGAAACTCCTACAGCTCCAATAATTTCACCGCTTTTATTTCTTAAAGGCACGCCACCAGGAAACGTGATAAGTCCGTTGTTGGAATGCTCAATATTGAAAAGTGCTTCGCCGGGTTGTGACAATTTTCCAATTTCTCCAGTATTCATATCAAAAAACCTGGCAGTTTTAGCCTTTTTAATGGCAATATCTACCGAGCCTAGCCAGGCGCCGTCCATCCTGGCAAAAGCGGTCAGGTTTGCGCCCGAGTCTACTACCGCAATATTCATTTTCACATCTAATTCTTTCGATTTCTTATCGGCGGCAGCAATTACTTTTTGTGCTTGTGCTAAAGTGATATTCATAATTTAAGGTTTTTAATTTGTCCTAAATTATATAATCAAAAACGGAATATATGGATTTTAAGAGGAATATAACGAATATTTAATCTTTGTTTCTCACGTAAATTAATTTGAATTTACTGCTTTGATTGGTACGTGATTCAATTTCAAATTTATCTATAGAATGAATCATAGGGGTAAGTTTCTGAAAGCCATAGTTACGCGAATCAAAATTAGGTTGTTTTTTCTGAAGTAAACTTCCTACATCGCCCAGAAATGCCCAACCGTCTTCATCGGCAACATCTGAAATTGTCTGGGAAATAAGCCTTACTACTTTTGGAGTAATTTTATCTACATTTTTCTTTTTGCTAGTTTTTCCACCTTTTTCGCTTTCTTGCTCATTATCTTTATCAGAACTCTTTAAAATTTCGATATAAATAAAGCGGTCGCAAGCTACAATAAATGGTTCCGGGGTTTTCTTTTCTCCAATTCCAATTACATTTTTTCCTGCTTCACGCAGTCTTGTAGCTAATCTTGTGAAATCACTATCGCTGGAAACCAGGCAAAAACCATCTACTTTATCTGAATACAAAATATCCATGGCGTCTATGATCATTGCAGAATCTGTCGCGTTTTTCCCCTGGGTGTAACCATATTGCTGAATAGGATTTATTGCGTTTTCCAACAAAACATTTTTCCATTTTACCAAATGGGGTTTTGTCCAGTCACCATAAATCCTTTTAATAGTGGGATTGCCGTATTTGGCAATCTCTTCCATCATTTCTTTAATATATGCAGATGGTATATTATCACCATCAATTAGTACCGCAAGGTTGGTTTCCATAGAATCTGTTATTTAAAGTAAACTACTCCGGAGCAAGCTCACGCAGCATTATTATTGGAAAATATAATTTGATTTCGAGTTAAGCTTGGGAGCATTTAATCTCGATTATCGAGTAAAGATACTTTTTTTGCATAGAAAAGACGGCTGTACGCCGTCTTTTCCTTATTGTGTGCCGTGCATGGCGTA
>NZ_DCAP01000016.1:0-27399 GCF_002311535.1 Salegentibacter sp. UBA1130
TAATCCCTATCTTCCTACTCTATCGATAACTTAATAGTTTAACTCGGTAATAAATATATAACACCTTTAAAAAGGTAATTACTAATTAAAACGATAAAGTGCATTCATTTTTGAATTTTTATCTGGCATTTGGGCATCAGGAATTAGAAAAACATTTCCTCCCTGTCTTAAAACTTCTTTGGCAGCCCAGTTCATCAATGAATAGTTCTTACTCGTTTGTTCATTATCTATACTCACATTCATATTATCATTATTGTAAGTGCCCCAGATTTCATTTCTGTTTTCCAGGAATAAAGTATCTACTTTTCCCTGTTGTATTGCCGGGAGAATATCGGTTACTGATGTACCGGTACTTTCGGTATTATTCAGTTCTTCAAATTTCTTCATTTTATCCCTTTTTGTTTTCTCAAGATATGGTTCTACAGTTTGCAGCGCTTTTTCATGCAATCCAAATATATCGGTATCAGATGGGTTACCGGGAACCACTTTATCAAACAAATGTTTATAAGTGTTTACATCCTTATAAATAGGGAAAAGGTAATCTTGAGTAGAAACTACCAGTGGAACATTCTCGTTGTGTAGAATAGTATCCAGGCCTTTATCTATAGCTCTAAAATACTTTAGAATTTCTTCTTTTCGTTCTTCTTCGCTACCACTGCCGTGCCCATGAAAAATGGTTTTTTCTCCACCGGCGCCCTGGCTTCTAAAATCTAAATGTTTTTGTTTATAATCAAAACCTACGCGTTCTTCCAGGCGGGAAGGCGTTAAATCGTCTACTTCTACCTTGCCTATGCTGTATTTGGTAGCTTCATATAAAACCACATCTTCTAATTGAAGTGCCAACAAATAGAAACGGGTATCTTCAGAAAACATGGGGACCAATGGTTTTATATAAAACTCATTTGAAATATAAGTATGCGTTTCAAAGTTTACCGGCAGGGTGTATTTTTCAAAAAATCCTTCAGCAGCAAAAATTGCGAGTCCATCGCTTTGATGGCGCCAAAAAGATTTATCATTAAGAAGTTCTTCTATAGGTTTACCAATTTCCTGAATTTTCTCTTCAGGAATATCTTTTTTCTTAAGTTCATTACCAACTTCTTTCCAAAGAGATTTTAGGTGGGTTTTATTCTTTTCTTCCAGCACTTCTTTTCCTGCTCTTTGAGTAGGAATAAAAATAGAAATACAGGTTTTATTTTCTTGATTGCTTAATTTTTGCAAGTCTTTTTCATTTATCAAACTCATCTTACTAATTTTTTGGTTAACTATTTACTCAAGATAAGTTGATTTCGCTTTATTTCAATGGGGTTTAGCAGGGCTTTAACGCTAATCTTAAGAAGATGTCAAGATTTAGGTTTAATAAAAATCATCGGGTTCAACGTGAATAAGCACGTCAAAAATTTCGGGGAAATGGGCCAGGAGTTCATTTTTTACATTGTGAGCAATATCGTGACCTTTTTTTACGCTAATTTCAGCATTTACGGTTATATGGAGATCTACGTGGTAGGTCATTCCGGTTTTTCTAACATAGCATTTTTCGGTATCTAGAACTCCTGGAACGCCACCAGATATTTCTCTAATCTCAGCAATCATATCATCATACATATGTTCGTCCATAACTTCGCCAAGTGCTGGGCGTAAAATAAGATAGGCATTGTATAAGATAAATCCTGAAGCAAAAAGCGCGGCCCAGTCATCTGCCGTTTCGTAACCTTTCCCCATAAAAAGTGCGATAGAAATTCCTATAAATGCCATTAATGAAGTAATGGCATCGCTACGATGGTGCCAGGCATCAGCCTTTAGTGAGGTGCTGTTTGTTTCATTGCCTTTTTTAGAAACTTTTCTGTAAAAATATTCTTTAATAATTATAATTACGGCAAGAACAATAAGGGTATAAGGTTCGGGAACTTTGTGCGGGGTTCTAATGTGTTCTATACTTTCGTAAGCGATAACTGTGGCTGAAACTACCAAAAACCCTACTACGGCAAATGTCATTAGTGGTTCTGCCTTGCCGTGGCCGTAAGGATGATTTTTATCTGGCGGGCGACTCGAATATTTAAGTCCTAATAATACTAAAAACGACGAAAAAACATCGGTAGTAGATTCAATTGCATCTGCGATTAAGGCGTAAGAATTTCCAAAAACTCCGGTGATAAATTTTGCAATAGCCAATAAAGCATTTCCTATAATGCTAAGCCAGGAGGCCTTTATTGCTTCATTGGTGTTTTGATCCATTGTGTGGTGTGGTTCAGCCTGCAAATTTAATGGGAATAATATTATTCTCCGGATTTAAGCCAGTGTTTCTCCAAAAATCGTCTAATCTACCACCAAACAACAAATAGCCGTTCAAATTTATTGCCCGTTTTTTTTACCCAAATTAATGGCGCTTTTTTTCTTTGGAATGAATTTACAATTTGAGCAATTATTTCTGAATGATTAACCCAGTTTTCGCCGTGTCGCGGTAGAATTGGCCAGTCTTGCTTTTTTGGTGCGTAAAATTGTAACGAATGATATTCAGCTGAAAGAAATTCTTTAAAATGAAGCCATATTCCCGCAATACATTCATTATTTATAACAGGGAATTGTTTTTTTTCAAGATGCTTCGGCACAAATAAATTAGCTTTAAAGCAGGTTTGCTGTAATATTTCTTTTGGTTTCACACCTAATGAATTCAATACTTCTTCGGTTTCGGGTTTGTAAAGTAGGGGAAATTGTTTTTCTATTAATTTCCCGGTTTTTTGCAATAAAGTATCCCGGCGGTTGGGGCCTATCCAGCGTTGCATTTCTGTTGAAAAAGAAGGATCGTAAACATAGAATTTATAAACTATTTCAATATGACATACCTGCCTATTTATTAAGTCTTCAACAAGAAAATCTAATTCGCCAAGGGTAATTTTATTGCGACTAATTTGCATATTTTCAGCCAGCAAATTATAATTTGGATTTTGGTTAATTATCCATTTAAAAAATCGTTCTACCCGCTTTCCCATTACAAAATTTGATGAAAGCGAAGGTAAATCTTTGGTTATAGGCTGCTTTAATGGCTGTTCAATTTCAGGAAGTTTAAACTGATCTATTTGTTGAAATGAGTTTGTCCAAAGGGGAGGTGTTTTTAAAAATCCCTGAAATTGCTTTTCGACGCGATTTTGCATTCTTTTTATTTAGAACTGAAGTAGTTTAGAAAGATAAATTAATCTTTATCTTCATCTGTGCTTAGCAGGTATCCAAAAGGTTTTAAAGATGGCACGTGATTAAAGATTACATTTAAAATTCCCAAAACCGGAATTGCCAATATCATTCCCATTACGCCCCAAATCATATTTCCTAAAATTATGGCGAGGATTACGAAAAAAGGGTGAATATCAACCTTGTCACCTACAATAAAGGGTTCTAAAACATAACTTTCAATAAATTGTACTATAGTAAAAGTGAGAATTACGCCAATTAAAATGCTGGTTTCGCCCTGGGTTAGGTAACCAAATATTAATGCAAGTCCCATCCCAATAATATTTCCTATAAACGGAATAAGGGTGAGAAAAGAAGCGATTACTGCAATTAAAATATAATTATTCACGCCCGAAATTCCCAGGCCTATACTGTAGAGAATAGAAAGGATTATAATTAGGATTAATTTTCCTCTTAAATAAAATTGTGCCACCCGGGCTGTTTCATCAATAATTTGCTTTACTTCCTCTTTACGTTGATTGGAGAATAATTTTAGAATAAATATTTTAAAGCGTCTTCTATAATTTAGCAGGAAAAAAATATAAATAAAAGTGAGTAAATAATTACTAAAAAAGCTGGTTACAGAATTAAGAAAATTAAAAGCCTTTTGTCCTGAATTTCCGCCAGAAGTGAGCATACTTTTTATATCATTTTCTTTCTTGTATTCTTCTAAATCTTCGCTGCTTAACGCAGTATGCTCGTAAGCATAATTTTGTAGCTGTTCAATTTTGGGCGTCATGGTCTCCTTAATTTTATCCCAATCGTCTACAAAATTTTTAATTTGAAAAGAGAGTAAAATAAAAACCCCAAAAGAAAACAGCAGTAATAAAACGGTACTTAGAAGTGATGAAAAAAGGCGGTTTAGCTTAGCTTCCATAAGATTAGCCAATGGAATAAGTAACAGCGCGAGAATTATTGCGGTTACTAAGGGAGCTAGAAAGCCTTTAGCATCAACTAGGCCTGTGAAAAGAAAATAAGCGCCTAGTATTAAGGCAACAAGCGGATAAAGCAAGTTTTTTGGTGCCGAATTCATTTTTTAAAGTTGGTTTGAAACTTTGAAGGTAGAAAAAGAAATTTAATTTTTCTACTCTTCCTTTAAATGAAGCATATTTTAGCTATAAACCGGCACATTTTCCTGTTCTACAAGATTTTTTAGCGATTCCAGATTTTCTTCCCAACCAGATTCACAATCAGAGTAAAATTGATCTGCTTCAGATTTTTTGGGAAAACCTGAGTGTTCTAATTTTAGGACACAATATTTAGTTTCACAGTGAATTCTGAATTTCACTTTAAATTTTGCCTTAAAAGGTAAATATTCATTATCGGCTAAATAGGTATAATCGCTTAAGGTAAGTTTTACGTGGGGTTTAAATTCTGAAATTTTTGCCGCCGCAATGTAATCAGCTTTATCAGGATTTTCTCCCCAGCTTAAGGCAAAAATGCCATCTTCATCTGGCACTACAATGGCTTGAGTAGCACCCCACCATTCCTTAATTAAATTGGGAGTTATTAGCGCATTAAATACTTTACCTCCATTTTCGTTAATTCGAATTTCCTTCTTTATTTTTCGGGACATAGAATAGTTTTTTAATTAAACAGTGAAGCTTATAAAATTTTATCGCGGTTAACTGCTATAGGGCGAATATTAAAATCACCAGCTTCACCTTTGCTTATTTAATTAAATTTAAGAAAAATTAACAAGTTAAATTATAAAAATCGTAAATATTAATTCTCAAAATTAGAGATTCTGTTTTTTAAACTATATGTAGAAAAAAACATATTAGTTTGAATTTTTATGCAGAACCTGATCTTACTCATATCTAATAAGGCACACGTATTTTAATTTTGTAAAAAACTATTGCTTTATGTCTTCTAACCTTATTAGTAAATACAATGTTCCGGGACCACGATATACCAGCTACCCAACAGTACCATATTGGGACGACAATACATTTTCTGCAAGTGCCTGGGAGCACAGTTTAAAACGCAGCTTCCAGGAAAATAGAGAAATTAGCCTTTACATACACTTACCGTTTTGTGAAAGCCTTTGTACTTTTTGTGGTTGTAATAAGCGAATTACCAAAAAACACTCGGTTGAAACGCCATATATAGAAAGCGTGTTACGGGAATGGGATCTTTATTTAGAAATGCTGGGCGAAAAACCATTTATTAGAGAAGTGCATCTTGGTGGGGGGACGCCAACCTTTTTTGCTCCAGAGAACCTTAAATTTTTACTGAATATGCTTTTTCGTAAAGCTGAAAGAGATTGTAAAACAGAATTAAGTTTTGAAGGACATCCAAATAATACCACCAAAGAGCATTTAAAGGTTTTAGCCGATCTTGGTTTTAGACGCGTAAGTTACGGCGTGCAGGATTATAGTGAAAAAGTACAAAAAGCAATTCATAGGATTCAACCTTTTAAAAACGTAAAAAATGCCACCGAACAGGCCAGGGAAACCGGGTTTACATCGGTAGGGCATGATATTATTTTTGGTTTACCATTTCAAACCAAAGAAGATATAATTGATACTATTGAAAAGACGAAGCAGTTAATGCCAGACCGTATTGCGTTTTACAGCTATGCGCACGTCCCGTGGATTAAAGGAAACGGGCAACGCGGCTTCAAAGACTCTGACCTTCCCGGTGCCGATGAAAAACGTGAAATGTACGAAACGGGGAAAAAAATGCTGGAAGAAGCTGGATATATAGAGATTGGGATGGATCATTTTGCTCTTAAAACCGATTCTCTTTATAAAGCCGTAGAAAATAAAACATTACATCGGAATTTTATGGGCTATACCACCTCTTCTGGTGCGTCTATGATTGGCCTGGGAGTTTCAGCAATTAGTGACAGCTGGTACGGTTTTGCCCAAAATGAAAAATCGGTTGAGACTTACCAGGAACTTATTGCCGAGGGAATAATTCCGGTTTTCAGAGGACATATTTTAAATAAGGAAGATCTTGTAATTAGAAAACACATTCTTAATTTAATGTGTCGTCTGGAAACGAGTTGGACCGCTCCCGAAGATTATTTTGAAGAACTGCCTGAAGTACTTATTAAATTAAGGGAAATAGAAGCTGATGGACTCGTTAATTTTTCTGAAAAAGGCTTAACCATTCCCGAAAAGGGAAGACCTTTTGTTCGTAATATTTGTATGGCTTTTGATTTAAGAATGCAGGCACAAAAACCAAACACCCAATTATTTTCTATGACAGTTTAGTTTGAATGTAGAAATACAAAAAAGTCCGTCTGGAAATTCCCAGACGGACTTTTTTATGTTTATAAGGTTCCTTTTTTTTGAAAATTTAATTTCTATTCTTTGTCATTTCCGCTGCCTATCATATTTAGAACAATAAGCACCAGACCGGCGCAAACAACAAAAAACATCGCGATTAGAAAAGTGCCCAGTTCCCAATTTACTAATGCAATAGTGTCAAATAAATTCATAACAAGTGTTTTAGGTTAATGGCAGCTTTGCGCTGCAGTGATTTTCGGAGTTATTTCCATGGGGGAGAGGTATGGAATTCCGAGTCCCATTCCTCTAAGTATAAACAGCAATCCCATTATTACCACAAAAACAGGAACCGCTTTTCTTATTTTTGATCTCAGGTTAAGGTTAATAAAGTTTCCCAGGTAGATTGCGGCAGTCATTAAAGGCACCGTTCCCAGGCCAAAAAGTGCCATATATAAACTGCCTTCTAAAGCCGTTCCCGCAGCGATAGCTCCAAAAACCGCCATATAAACCAGTCCACAAGGGAGGAAACCGTTTAGAAAGCCAATGGTATAAAAAGTATCGGGTGATTTTTGTTTCAGCTGTTTACCCAGGTTGCTTTTTACTTTTGAAACAATTTTGAAGATAAATTTTGAACCATTGTATTTACTGAATTTTTTATACGGAATAAGAATTACTAAAATCATTAAAACTCCCACTAAAATTGAAAGTTGCTGTTGAAGCCCAAACAATCTGAAACTTTTGCCTAGTAAGCCAAATAGAATACCAATAAGGGCATAGGAACTTATTCTTCCAAAATGATAAAGGGAAATTTGGCCTAGTTTTTTTAAGTTGTTTTTATGATCTACCGGCAATAAAAATGCAATAGGACCGCACATTCCCACACAGTGGAAACTTCCTAAAAGTCCAAATATTAATGCCGAAATCCACATTTAGTAAACAATTTCGTTTTTATATAAATAGGGCGTTTCTTCATATTCCCAATGAATATTGATATTCCAACGCCCCTCTACAAGGTTTTTATCTGCAATAAAAATTTGATGTGATGTTAATTCTAAAGGAATATTAAAATCAAGTTTAGCATTAGAAGGGCGATAGAAATTTAGATTTCCTGAAATTTTAGAAAGTTCCAGGTTTTTAGGAAATTCTACGATCCATCCATCTTTTACCCGCCGGTCACTAATGTTTTCTTCTAATGAAAATGCATTATTTTCTGCATCAATTTCTTCCTGGTAATGCAGTTCTTTTTGGTAATACTCTTCAGTTACCAAATCGTGATCAAATTTTTTATCGGTAAGCATATTTATCACTAAATACATAATGAAACTTATAAAAAGTGCCATTCCAATTACAATTCCTGTTCCCCAGTTTATTTTCATTTCTTTATATTTTACTCTTAATCGAGATTTAATAATTTATGAGTTCTTATGCGCACTTTCATTAATTAAAACTGCGGGGTCCCATAAACATAGTGCTCGTTGTTTCTATTAACCTTTCACCACTATAAACCCCAATTTTCAGCTTTTCTTTTTCATCTTCTAATGCGGCCGTATGTATTTCAATAAAGAGTGTCCCTTCGGTTAACTCCTGTCCCGGTACGGTAATATTTGAAGTCTTTACCGGTTTTATTACTCCTTTGTGGGACAATAACCTAAATTCAATATCTTCAAAATCGGCTGTGGTTTTATTTACCAATTTGTAGGTAAAAACATTACTCACCACGTTATCGGCTTTGCGTTCGTATAACTGCCCGGGTAATCTTAAAATACGGGCTTCAACTTCACTTCTTATAAATAACATCCCCACCAAAACTGCGGTTAAGATTCCTAGTACAATGCTGTAACCTTTTAACCGGGGAGTAAACCTGAATTTTGCCTTTTTTTCAATATTTTCTTCGCTGGCGTAGCGTATTAAACCTTTTGGAAGGTCTACCGCTTCCATCATACTATCGCAGGCATCTATACAAGCGGTACAGTTTATACACTCCAGCTGCGTACCGTTTCTAATATCTATTCCGGTAGGGCAAACCTGCACACATTGGAAACAGTCTATACAATCTCCTTTTCCGGTTTCTGCACGGTTTTCATTTTTCTTGAATTTTGCCCTTCCTTTTTCCTTTTCTCCGCGTTTGTGATCGTAGGCTACTACTATAGATTTATTATCTAAAAGAACGCCCTGAAGCCTTCCGTAAGGACAGGCAATTACACAAACCTGTTCTCTAAACCAGGCAAATACAAAGTAAAATACCGCGGTAAAAATCAATAATGAAATAAAAGTGCTCAGGTGATTTAGCGGGCCATCTGTTACGTATTGAATTAAGCGATCACTCCCAATTAAATAAGCGAGGAAAACATTGGCTATAAGGAACGAAATAACAAAGAATAAGAACCATTTTAGAGCACGTTTTCTAATTTTTTCGGCATCCCATTTTTGTTTTTCCAGGCGCATTTGTTTTCCGCGATCGCCTTCAATCCAGTATTCAATTCTGCGGAAAACCATTTCCATAAAAATGGTTTGTGGACAAAACCAACCGCAAAATATTCTACCAAAAGCTACCGTAAAGAGGATGATAAAGACCACCCCAATTACCATCATAATTACAAAAATGTGAAAATCCTGGGGCCAGAAAGGAAAACCAAAAATATTAAAACGCCTTTCCAGGATATTGAACATCATAAACTGATTGCCGTTTATCTTTACAAATGGAGCGGCAAAAAGTAAAATGAGCAATACATAACTTACATATTTTCTATATTCATAAAATTTTCCAGAAGGTTTCTTCGGAAAAACCCATAGTCTTTTTCCCTGGTCGTCTGCCGTGGCTATTTTATCCCTGAATTTTTCCTGATTATCCAAAATCTGTTCTTCTAAAATTTATTCTGAATCTGCTTCCCAAATGTCTCCTTCCGGTGCTTTAGCATCTGGAGGATTGGTTCCCTGCAGGCTTAAAACATAGCTGGATACCTGGGCTATTTCCTGTGCATTCAACTCAGATTTCCAGGCCACCATTCCTTTTCCGTCACGGCCACCTTCAGAAACTGTTTGAAAAACATTGCTAATTCCGCCTCCAAGAATCCAATGATCATCGGTAAGGTTAGGACCAATAGCGCCACCACCATCGGCGCGGTGACAAGCCATACAGCTTGCCATATAAATGGTTTCTCCCGCTTCTAAATCGGCAGCATCAGTTAGCAATTCTACTGAAGAAGCATCTATAAGATCTGGATTAGCAGCTTTATAAGCTTCAATTTCTTCTTCGGCTTCGGCAACGGCAGCCAGGTACTCTTCTGTTTGATTTTCCCCATCAAAAATGTGATAATAAGCCATATACACAAAGGCAAATACAATACTTACGTAAAACCCATAAAGCCACCAGGCGGGAAGATCGTTGTCCAGTTCTTTTATCCCATCGTAATTGTGATCTAAAAGAATTTCTTCTTCTTTCTCTAAAGGTTTCTGGTTCAGCATTTTCTTATAGAACTTTTTTAAGCCTATAAACTGCTTGTCAGAATTTTCAATTTTTAACCTGGTATAATGTTGCTGGGCTTCAGAATTAAGACTTTTAAAAACCATATTTTCTAAAGCAGCTATAGAAATTTCTATGGCTACAGCAATTACCAGTACTACACCTAAAATCCACCAAATAATTGGGTATTCTTCAATTGCCCAACCACTTTCGGTCTCAACGGTTAATTCTATTAATACGAGGGCAAGAATTAAAAACCCCAGAATTCTTAAATATCCTATCGTTTTCATAATTCCTGGTTTTCGGTATTAATATCTAAGGGTAATTTGCTAACCTCTTCTATGTCTTTCTTTTTTGCGGTAATTACCCATAAGAATAGCACTACAAAAAAGATGAAGAAAATGAGCAGGGAAATTAGCGGGTAGATCATAACCCCGTCTATACTTTCCATATGGCCTTTTACGAATTTAAACATGCTTAGTTGGTTTTAGTGGTTGATACTTCTGCATCTTTCGCATTAATGTCAGTTCCGAGGCGCTGTAAATAAGCAATTAGCGCTACAATTTCGCGGTTTCGCATTTCTACGAATTCGGTACCGTTTTGTTCTGCAAATTCTTTTTCAGCTTCATAAGTTTTTACAAAATCAGGATCTGCGTACAGGTTTTTCTCGATTTGAGTTCCCTGTTCTGCCATCCATTGCTGGGCGTTTTCTATTTCTTCTAAAGTATATGGTACGCCAAGCTTGCTAAGAGCTCTCATTTTAGCTTCGGTATCACTTTTATCAAGCTCGTCTTTAATTATCCATTTATAAGAAGGCATAATAGAACCTGAAGAGGTGCTTTGCGGATCGTACATATGGTTAAGGTGCCAGTTATCGGAATATTTACCGCCTACCCGCATAAGATCTGGGCCGGTACGTTTACTTCCCCATAAGAAGGGATAATCGTAAGCATATTCCCCGGCTTTGGAGTATTCACCATAGCGTTCTACTTCACTTCTAAATGGCCTAATCATTTGCGAGTGACAACCCACACAACCTTCCCGGATATAAATATCCCGACCTTCAAGTTCTAAAGGAGTATAAGGTTTTACACTGGAAATTACCGGCACATATTCGTCTACCATTAAGGAGGGAACAATTTGTACCGCGCCACCAATTAAAATGGCTATAGTTGCGAAAATGGTAAGTTTTACGGGTCTTCTTTCTAACCAGGAGTGATAAGCTTCCCCTTTAGTTCTTTTTCGTGTTACTTTTTGCAAAGGAGCAGCTTCAGCTAATTCGTCTTCAACTGCACTTCCCTGTCTAACAGTTTGCACAATATTATAAAGTAAAATAAATGCACCAACTATGTATAAACTACCACCAATAGCACGCATCCAGTACATTGGCATAATAGAAGTAACCGTTTCCAGGAAGTTTCCGTAAGTAAGGGTTCCATCTGGATTAAATTGTTTCCACATAGATGCCTGTACAAATCCGGCAACGTACATAGGTAAAGTGTAAATAATAATACCTAACGTACCAATCCAGAAATGGGCATTAGCCAATTTAATAGAGTAGAGTTTGGTTTTGAATAATCTTGGTACTAACCAGTAAACCATCCCAAAAGTTAGGAAACCGTTCCAGGCTAAAGCCCCAACGTGCACGTGAGCAATAATCCAGTCGCTAAAATGCGCGATAGCATTTACGTTTTTAAGCGAAAGCATTGGACCTTCAAAAGTTGCCATCCCGTAGCCGGTAATAGCTACTACAAAGAATTTAAGAACAGGATCTGTACGTACTTTATCCCACGCACCACGTAGGGTTAATAGTCCGTTGATCATCCCTCCCCAGGAAGGGAATAATAACATAACAGAAAATGCTACTCCAAGATTTTGCGCCCAGTCTGGTAAAGTTGAATATAATAAATGGTGTGGTCCCGCCCAGATATAAATAAAGATCAGGGACCAAAAGTGAATAATAGAAAGTCTATAGGAATAAACCGGCCTGTTTGCTGCCTTAGGAACAAAATAATACATTAAACCTAAAAAAGGTGTAGTAAGGAAGAATGCCACCGCATTATGCCCATACCACCACTGTACCAAAGCATCCTGAACTCCCGAATAAATCGAATAACTTTTAAATGCAGAAACAGGAATTTCAATATTATTTACAATATGAAGCACGGCTACGGTTACAAAAGTTGCGAGGTAAAACCAAATAGCAACATATAGGTGACGCTGCCTTCTCTTTATCATAGTACCAATAAGGTTGGCACCAAAAGCAACCCATACCAAAGCAATTGCAATATCTATTGGCCATTCCAGTTCGGCATATTCTTTAGAACTGGTAAAACCCATTGGCAGAGTAATGGCGGCTGCTACAATAATAGCCTGCCAACCCCAAAAGTTGAAATTACTTAAAAAATCACTCCACATACGCGCCTTGAGTAAGCGCTGGGTAGAGTAGTAAACCCCTGCGAAAATGGCGTTCCCAACAAAAGCAAAAATTACCGCGTTAGTATGTAATGGTCTTAAACGGCCAAAACTTAACCATGAAATTCCGTCGGTAAGATCGGGAAATATAAACATAAAGGCGAGCAGTAGCCCAACACTCATACCTACTATACCCCAGAACAGGGTAGCCATAGTAAACTTTTTTACGATCTTATTATCGTAATGAAACTGTTCTACTTCCATAGTTAATTAGATTTCTTGTTTTTGGTGGAATTGGATTTATCAGATTTTTCTTTAACTAATTCATCATCAAAAAGCATCCTTACCGATGGTGTATAGACATCGTCATACTGTCCTTTTTTTACTGAAAAAATAAAGGCGACAAAGAAAATGAGGGCTACTAAAACACTTAAAGCAAGTAAGAGGTAAATGATGTTCATTTAGAATGAATTATTTTCAGCAAACTTAAAGCGGTGTTAAAATTTAAAATATGATTGAAATCAGGTTTTCGTTAATACAGGTTTTAATTTTTTCCCGGCAAGATTTGTGGCCAGGCTTGTAAATGCCACGATACTAATAGAACTTAGTGGCATTAAAATAGCGGCGATTACGGGCATTAAGTTACCGGTAACTGCGAAGGCCAGGCCTACCACGTTATAACAAAGGCTTAGTACAAAACTCCATTTGATAATTTTTATACCCTTTTCTGAAAGTTTAAAATATTCGCCCAATTTTGTGAGGTTTGAAGCTTCCAGGATGCCATCGCAAGCAGGCGAGAACACATTAATATTTTCTGAAACTGCAATCCCAACATTACTTTGGGCAAGTGCACCCGCATCGTTAAGTCCGTCGCCAATCATCATCACCGATTTCCCTTCTTCCTGAAGTTTTTTAATAAAATTTAGTTTATCGTCTGGTTTTTGATTGAAGTAAAACTTAGTATTTAAGGGAAGCATATTTTCGAGCTTTTCCTTTTCACCATCATTATCGCCAGAAAGGATGAAGAGTTGCTTGTTTTCTCCTAATTCCTTAAATAAATGGGCAAGGCCTTCCCGGTAAGAATTCTTAAAAATGTAGCAACCTTTATATTCTTCATTACTACTTATATGAACCGCTGTTTTATTGAGTTCTTTAGTTTCAGTCTCGCTTTCTCTTACAAAAGAAGAGGAACCAATTTTCATTTTACTACCCTTACTGCCAGAGCTAATTCCTTTTCCGGTATGTTCATTAAATTCATCTAAACTCAGGATATTATTCTTATCCAGGATCTGGTAAAGTTGCCTGCTTAGCGGGTGCCCAGATGCTCTTAAACTACTGCTAAGCAATTGTTCTTCTTCAGCATTAAGTTTTAAACCTTCGTAGAATACTTCTGTTTTTTTATTGGAAGTTATAGTGCCGGTTTTATCAAAAACAAGACAATCTATTTTTGCAATTTGTTCTATTACCCCGGCTTCTTTCAAGTAGAATTTATTTCTTCCGTAGATGCGCAACAAATTCCCAAGTGTAAATGGAGTTGCTAAAGCAATAGCGCAGGGGCAGGCGATTATTAGAACCGCGGTAAAAACATTTAGTGCTATAGAAGGATCGTAAATTAGCCAGAAAAGAGTTGATAGAAATGCTATACTTAAAACCCCAGCGGTAAATCTCTTACTTATTTGATTGATTAAACTTTGAAATTGACCTTTTTTATCTTTTTTGAAGACTTCATTGCTCCAAAGTTTGGTGAGGTAACTCTGGTCTATGGCTTTTATAGCTTCAATCTCAAGTATTCCGCCTTGTTGGCGGCCACCGGCATAAAGCGTTTCACCAGACTCTTTACTAACGGCTTCGGCCTCACCGGTTACAAAACTGTAATCTATATTCGCGCGGCCCTTCATTAAAACCGAATCTATAGGAATTAATTCGCCGTTTCTTATTAAAATTCGGTCGCCGGGTTTTATATTATAAACCTGAACCTGTTCTTCTATAATCTCTTTTGAAGCATTAGTTTTTAATCGCGTTACCGCCATTGGGAAATAAGATTTATAATCCCGCTCAAACGATAAATAGGAATAGGTTTTTTGCTGAAAGAATTTACCCAGAAGTAAGAAGAAAACAAGTCCCGTAAGGCTATCAAAAAAGCCGGTGCCAAGATCAAGGATAATTTCTGTGGTACTTCTAATAAAAAGTACTGCAATTCCCAGGGCAATGGGAACATCTATATTTAGAATCTTTGCGCGTAAACCTTTGTAAGCTGAAATAAAATAATCTGCACCAGAATAAAAAACCACAGGAAGAGAAAAAGCAAACATCAACCATCTAAATAAATGTTTGAATTGTTCTAGCCAGAATTCTTTAACTTCAAAATACTCGGGAAAAGAGAGAAACATTACATTCCCAAATGCAAAACCAGCAACGCCTAATTTATAGATTAAGCTTCGGTCTACACGGTGATCTTTTTCATCGTAATCTTTAAGGGAAATATAGGGTTCGTAACCAATTCGGCTAAGTAGATATACGAGCTCTTTTAAACTTATTTTTTCTGAAGAAAAACTTATTCGTACAGTTTTCTTTGGAAAATCTACCTGAGCCGATTTTACTCCTTTGTGTAATTTCCCTAAATTTTCCAACACCCAAATACAAGAACTGCAGTGCATAGAAGGAATAAGAAAATTAACTATTTGGGTATTGTTCTCATTAAATTCCAGCAGTTTTTCGGTTATTTCCTCGTTATCAAGAAAATCGAATTTTCCTTCTGAAGCTCCGGGAGAAATTCCAGGTTTTTCCTGGATATCATAATAATAGGTAAGGTCACTTTCGTTCAGGATCTCAAAAACTGTTTTACAACCGGTGCAACAGAAATCTTTTTCCTGAAAAACAATGTAATCTTCCTTACATTCTTCACCGCAGTGAAAACAGCTGTTCATTCTTAAATATTTTAACCGCAAATTTTTCGAAAATTTGAATCACATAATATGATGGTAATCAGCTTTAAGATGAATTATTATTCATTTCCGGTTTTTCGTAAGTAGAAATATCCAATTAGGCCTGCAATTAAAGAAGCTGAAAGAATCCCTATTTTGGCCTGGGCCAGGTAATTTTCATTTTCAAAAGCGAGCTCGGTAATAAATAAAGACATGGTGAAGCCTATAGCAGCGAGAAAACCAATTCCGTAAACGTGTTTCCACTTTACTTTATGCGGTAAACTGGCAATCTTAGACCAAACCATAAGCCTGGAGAAGAATACGATGCCAATAAATTTTCCAAAAATGAGTCCAAACATTACCCCAATCGTTACCGGGCTTAATAGTGCTTCAAGAGAAACATTACCAAGGCTCACGCCTGCATTGGCAAATGCAAAAATTGGAAGAACCACAAAACTTACAAAGGGGTAAAGCGCATGTTCTAAACGTTGTAGTGGCGGAGTGGCATCTTCGGTTAATGATGTGAATTTTTGTATAGTATGAGAAATATGGTCATCAGCTTCTTTCGGGTTTTTATTTCTATTTCTAAATTCCTCTTTAATTTTATAAGCTAAGAGTTTAGTTTTTCTAAGAAATAAAGGCGTATTAATACGTTTGGTGTTAGGTATGGCAAAGGCCGCTAGAACCGCTGCAATAGTGGCGTGAACACCCGAAAGTAAAATAGCCAGCCATAAACCTCCAATTCCCATAATTGCATAAAACAAGGTATTTCTAATACCAATTAAATTAGCGGTAGCCAGTATAAGTACAAAAACACCCGCAATAGCAAGGCTTTGTAAAGAAATATCTGAAGTATAAAAAAATGCAATTACCAGCACCGCTCCAAGATCGTCTACAATAGCAATTGCGGTTAGAAATACTTTTAAGGGAAGAGGAACCCGGTCTCCAAGGAGATAAAGAATACCCAGTGCAAAAGCGATATCTGTAGCCATAGGAATTCCCCATCCCGAAATTGAATCTACCCCAGTATTAAAATAATAATAAATTAAAGCCGGAAAAATCATCCCGCCAATAGCCGCAGCAATTGGAAGTATAGACTTTCTAAAACTGGAAAGTTCGCCCTGTAATATTTCTCGTTTTAACTCAAGACCAATCATAAAAAAGAAAATAGACATGAGGCCATCGTTAATCCAATGCAACAGGTTTTTTCTAATTACAAAATCGTTAATTCCCAGGTGAATGTATTGTTTCCAAAGATTGTGATACGCATCAGCCAGTGGTGAGTTGGCAACGATCATTGCAAGAATTGCAGAGAAAATAAGCAATAATCCAACTGAAGTTTTTTTCTCAATAAAGTTTTTAATGGGTAGGAGCAGGTAAATATCAAGGGGCGATTTTTTCATAATAACCTGTTTGTAAAGAATATTCAGTTAATAGGATTAGGTAAATCTATTGTCGTTTTTTTCATATAAATATGATTAAACTCAGTTTTACTCAATAATTGAAACTTAAATGCTTTAAAATCTGCCCTCACATCACGATTAACTTTTTAAAAGGGCTTTTTTTGGCTGAGGTAGTTTGTATTAATTTTTAAATGAAGTTTAGTTTCGTCGTGTTTTTAATAGAGCCAAAAACAAAACTTTGCTACCTTTAACCTACAAAGTACGATTATGGTAAAAAGAATTACGCAAAGTTTACGTAGGCCAAAAATGAAATCTGTAAACCAACCCCCGGGAACTGTCACCTATGTTGGTAGAAAAGAATCTGGTGAAACCAGCCTGGAAGTTATAGATTATAATAAAGAGAATTATGAAAGGCATATTTCTTCCTCTACCGAGGATGCTTTTAAATTTGAAGCCGAAGACCGAATTACCTGGTTTAATATAGATGGTTTAAGCAATACCGCAGAGATAGAAAAACTGGGTAAATATTACGATCTCCACCCGTTAATTATTGAAGATATTGTAAATACTACCCAACGGCCAAAAATAGATGAGTATGAAGATTATTTGTTTATTGTGGCTAAAATGCTTTATCACCAGGACGATAAATTGGTAAATGAACATATAAGTTTTGTTTTAGGTAAAGATTATGTACTTACTTTTCAGGAAGCAGGAGGTGATGTGTTTGATGGTGTGAGGGGGCGCCTGGAAAAGGCTTACGGTCGCATTCGTACTAATGGTTCAGATTACCTGGTTTTTGCTCTTTTAGATGCTATAGTAGACCATTATTTCCTGGTGGTAGATGAGTTAAGCGAAAAAGTAGAAAAACTGGAGGAACAACTTTTTGAAAGTCAGCCAAGTGATGATATTACTTATGAGATTCAGGATTTAAAAAGAGCAATTTTACGGGTTAGACGGGCAGTTTTTCCGCTTAAAGAAGTTATTTCCCGGTTTCAGAATTTAGAGAACGATCTCATAAAAACCCGAACCAAAAATTATATAAACGACCTTCACGATCACATTCTCCAGGTTTCAGAAAATATAGATTTATACCGCGAGATGGCCTGGGGGCTTATGGATATGTACATGACCACTATTAGCAATAAAATGAACGAGGTGATGAAGGTTTTAACCATTATGGCTTCTATTTTTATTCCGCTGACCTTTATTGCCGGAATTTACGGGATGAATTTTGAATATATCCCCGAGCTGCAGTGGGAGTACAGTTACTTTGTATTATGGGGAATAATGATTGTTATTTTTCTACTTATGATCTATTATTTTAAACGTAAAAAATGGCTTTAACCAGATAAAATTATGATAAGATTTACGCTAATTAGTTTGGCCGTGGTCCTTACCACAACCTGTGCCGCTCAAAATGCTGAAATACCGGTTTATATAGGTACTTACACCAAAAAAGAAGGCCATGTAGATGGAAAGGCAAAAGGAATATTTCTAGCCTTGCAAGATCCTGAAAATGGAAGTTTGCATCCCGAAAAAACTGTGGCGAAAGTTACTAATCCCAGCTTTGTAAAAGCTTCTAAAGATGGTAAAAACCTGTATGCGGTGAGCGAATTAGGTGGTGGCGATGCTGAATCTGGTTTTATATATTCGTTTAAAAGGAATAGTGATAATAGTTTAGAAGAATTAGGAAAAATTTCTACCGAAAGTTTTGCGCCCTGCCATATAGAGATTGACAAAAGTGGAAATTATGTTTTTGTCTCCAACTATATGGGTGGCGTGGTTATGGTTTATAAAAGGGGAGAGGATGGAAACCTGGAAAAACAACAAAAAATTCAGTTAGAAAATCCTGAAGCCTCTCACGCCCATTCGGTTTCAATTTCTTCAGATAATAAAACCGCTTATATTTCTGATCTTGGAAACAATAAAATATGGATGTTTAATTTTAATGCTAAAACCGGGAAATTAAGTAAGAAAGAAAAAGCTTTTTTGCAATTAGAAAAGGGCTCGGGTCCAAGACATTTTAGTTTTTCTAAAGATGAAAACTTCGCTTTTTCAATGAACGAATTGAATTCAAAGCTAAGTGTATTGAAAATAGAAGAAGACGGGACCCTGGAGATTATTCAAAATATTTCAACGCTTCCTGAAGATTTTAAAGAAAATAATTCAGGAGCAGATATTCATTTACATCCTTCGGGGAAATTTGTGTACACTTCTAATCGTGGGCATAATAGTATCGCGACTTTTAAAGTTGATGAAAATTCCGGTAAATTAAGTGTGATTGGTTATTACCCAACCAAAGGAGAAACACCGCGTAATTTTGCGATTTCTCCAAATGGAAACTTTCTTTATGCAGCTAACCAGGATACTTCTACAATTAGCAGTTTTAAAATAAATATGAAAACGGGAGAACTTGAAGAACATTTACTTCCCGTTGAGGTAATGTCTCCGGTGTGTGTAGAATTTGCTGAAAATTAATCAAATAAAAGACCTCACTGGTTTTTTACCGGTGAGGTCTCTTTATTAATTCTAACGGCTTAGATTCTGAAATAAATTCAGAATAACCTATGATTTTTGAGCTTACTTCAATTACTTTCCTTTCACTTCCTCAATCACAAAAAAGCCGTCATTTCCCTGAGATTGGTATAATGGCATAAAAATACGGGCATCCCATTCGCTTATTATTTCTTTTCCATTTTGTTTTGCCAGTAGCTCTCCCTTTTTGATCTCTTGAAAATTTTCGTATCCCGGTTCCATTTCAAATACATCAGAATCTTCAAGGCCGTGACGATGAACCAATTCAAAGGTTTTTTGATCTGGTGCATTTTTTTCAGCAAAACGATTTACACATTCAGGGTAAGTTTCGATTATCGAAAGATCCAGTTTGCAGGCTTCTTTTAAGGCCAGCCAAATTACACCTTCGTGATTTTCAACTGAAGTTTTATCTTCGTGTTGTCCAGCTTCAAAAACAAAACCAGTCATTCCGGTTCTGCTTAAATAATGATCTATATCACCGGTAATTATATCGCTAAATCCACGTACGATAAAGGTGGGGAAATTATGTGCCCATTCATCATTATCATTCACTTCCTGTACCGAGACATAAGGTAAACTCGCTGATGAGGTGGTGTGACAATCCAGGAAATAACGCTTGGTGTAATCTTCTTCCGTAAATTGCTTTAAGATGTCTATAATTTCCCACATTTCTTTTTGCTCGTGGGTTTCCGATTTTTTCTGTTCTATATTCTCTTCGGTCCAAACCCGGTTCAAATCCTCATCTATATAGCGCTTATTTTGATTAAGGGCCTTGTGGTTTCCAGAGACTCCAACCAGAGTTCCTTCAATTTCAGGTTTGGATTTTTCAAGTTGTTTAAAAACTTCTTCCAGGGCCTTAACACCACTTGGTTCGTTGCCGTGAATGCCGGCAGTTATAAAGAGTAAAGGTCCTTTTTTATTGCTGGTATACTTCCCAATTATCCTGGGAATATGTTTTTCTGGTTTATTACTCATAATATCTCTTTTTCAGTTTTACTCGATAATCTATATTGAATGCTCTGGGATTGTTTACTATTCCATACAGGCAATTTCCCTGTTATCAAATTGATGCCCGTAAAGCTTTTTGTATTCAACTTTTCGCTCAATGGCTTCAATTACCATTGGAGTAAAATCTGGTAAGCCTATGTCTTTAAAACGCTCCATACCGCCTGGGCTTAACACGTTTATTTCTATCAATTTATCTTTTACCACGTCCAGCCCGACGAAGAAAAGCCCGTCGCGAATAAGTTTTGGTGCGGTTAGATCTACAATGCGTTGCATTTCTGGAGTAAGGTCACTACTATCGGCAGTGGCACCAAGGGCAAAATTACTTCGGAATTCTCCTTCACCACTAACGCGTCTAATAATTGCCTGTTTTCCATCTTTAACCATGACCCTTCCATTCATTAATAAAATTCGAACATCACCGTCTTTAACTGCCGGTAAGTATTCCTGGGCAATTACATAACCATGCTGACTAATGGTTTCAATAATTTGATTGATATTTTTTTCATTTTCATCTATTAAAAAAACATTTTGACCACCAGAACCTTCCAGGGGTTTCAAAACAATTTTTTTATTATTCTTTTCCCAGAATTTTAAAATATCCTCTTTATTCCTGGTAATTAAAGAATCGGGTTTTATTTCCTGCGGAAGTTCTTCAAAATAAAGTTTATCTATAAATGCATTAGATAGGGCATTGGCATCGTTTAATACCAATACGCCTTCTTGCTGAATCATCCTGCCAAAAGCAACCCCGGCATGTTCTGCCCATTCCCGCCCAGATTCTTCTTCGGTAGGATTATTTCTTATAAAAAGTACATCCAGTTTATTGGCTGCAATGGTCTTTTTACGCGCTTTAGAACTCTGTAAAGCTTCCAGAAATTTAGCCGGAGATTTTGTTTTAGTATTTTTTGGCACCTGCACACTATTTATACTAATTGGTGCATCGTGATGAAAATTAAAATCACCAACTCCCATGGCATAAACTTCATGTCCACGAGCGTGAGCAGTATTCATTAATAATACCGAGGTTCCACATTTTTCGTTTTTAATATCGTTTAATACAAAGCAAATTTTCATTAGGTTATCATTTGTGAAAGGGGAAGCCCCTCTCTGATTAGGTTTAATTTATTGGTAACATTTTCGGTTAATAAATAACTTGGGCGCAGTGCGCTCGTTTTTAATACTTTTCTTTCGGTTAATTCTTCAATTATTTTGGTGTGTTTTAATCCAAATTTTCCTGCTAATAGTGGTTCATATTCCCCGCCATTTTGTAAGTGATCGCGAAGTTGAACCAAACCTTTTAAATAAATTATATCTTTTAGAAATCCGCCGCCCTGCATAATCCTGGAAGTAATATTAAAAGCTCTTTCGGGGGTAAATCCATAATCCATTTTTAGTAAACGGAACAACTGCGGAAACTCAGCGCCCTCCATTAATGCCGAACCGGCAATTACCCTTCCGGCTAAAGTTCTTAATCTATTTCCGGTAAGCCCGTCTACTAAAAATTCAGACATTACTGCCAGTCCCTCCTGAAGCGGATCGTAATCTGCCAGGCCACTGCTTAATAATTCTAAAGGTTGTCGCGTACCATTATAATACGTTAAAACGTGTGTTCCCACCTCGTGTTGAATAAGGGCTGTCGCTTCAGTTTTATTCATTCTATAATCAGCAGGGATATAAAGTTCGCCTTTATTCACCATCATAATATTCACATCTTTACGAATATGAACTTTACTTTTAAAATTTTCATCTTGTTCAGCAAAATAATCAAACTCCCGGCGGGCCAAACTACTAAAGCCTTTTGCATCAATAAATTCGGCATCTTCTTCTTCGGCTACTTCGTCTACTTCCCTAAGTATTTGACCTGCTTCCTGACTTAATTTAGAGTCTAAACCTTTATAAAGTCTAATACTGTTATAAAAGAAATTAGAGGTGCCACGTTCACTTAACATCGTGATTTGTTGATCCAGTTCTTCACGTTTCTCCCTAAAAATATGTGACATCGCAGGATCGTCTATTTCTTCAACTTTAAGGTTATAAAGTTCTCTTTTTAAAAGATCGGGGTCTATGGGAAGCAATCTATAGTGATAATCTAAAACCTTCTCATAATTACTTTCAAAAAAAGTTTGTTTTATATCCTGAATATTGGCGGGAGAAACCAACCATAAAAACTGGTAAGAGCGTTCTATTTTAGCGAGGGCTTTATCAATTTCAAACACTTTTTCCTTTAAATGTTTTCTGCCCAGGGCAAGATAACTACCAACCCCACTGGAAGTTTGCACTCTCACATAATCAAATAATGCTTTATGTATACACGTAATTAGGTAATCTTTAAATTGCCTTAAAAAAACGGGGTAAACTTCATTATTTTCATTCCGAAAAACGGGAGGAATTTCTAGCCCAACGATTACTGCACCAGATTTCTTTGCCTCGTCTATACTTAAAATATCCTCGTCTCCTTCTCTTTGACGATGGGGAGTATCTTTTATTTCGGCTTTTAAATAAAGTCCCGAAAATATATCGATTATACTGTTAAGTTCTTTTTCTAATACTTTTACAGAACTTGGTAGCTTTTGAGCTGGCGCTTTAATGGTAAAACAATTATTGGGTTCTCCCGTATAGATCTCAAAAACCATATAAGATTTAAAATCTGAAGAAAGCTTATCGGCCAGGGCATAAATTAATCTTTGGTAAGCTTCAAAAAATTTATTACCAATTAAAAGGTAAGATGCTTCACTAATAATTATTCTTTCGGTGCCGGGATCGTCTTCTCTTTTTCTATAAACAACCAGGTAGGGTAAATTATCTTCTATATGAATTAAACCAGCCCCCGGAAGCGAAGCACTTATTTTGCCATCTTCTTCAAGGATTGTTAAAATTTGTTTAATTGATTTCTCCGATAATTCAGATATATTCAGCATTCTAAGTTTTTCTAAAGTTTTCTATTGAATTTTATTAAAATAAAACCACTGTGTATTAGCTAAATAAGAGCTATAATGTGGCTAAACAATATTTAAATTTAGAAAGAAAACTAAGGAAAACTAATGCATAAACTTACTTTGGGTTTTATTTAAGAATTCTAGTAAAGAATTACTTAAAGAGTGAGAAATATGTGCACTAAATGGAAGTTTGAAGCGAAAACAAGAAAGAGCTTTAGTCTTTGTTAATCATTTTCTTTAGCTTCTTGTTCTGCTTTTATTTGTTCGCGGGCAGATTTAATTTCCTCTTCAGTTGCAGGCCCGGGCTTTTGTTCTTCAGCTTTTTCAGGCTCAAGGTTAAGTTCTATATAAAGAGGTAAGTGATCTGAATCTATAGAACTTCCCAGTTTAAAATCGGCAACCCTAAATTCTTCGGTGACAAATACGTGATCTAAAGACCATCGCATAATAAAACTGGAAGCATCAAAAGTATTATAAAAGCCACGGCCAATCCTGGTGTTTAGTAAACCACCAACATTTTGAAAAAGTGCCGTGGTAGAAGACCAGGCCACATCATTAAAATCTCCTGCTACTATTACCGGCAACTTAGAATCTTTTACCATAAATGCAATTTTCATCATTTCGGCATCCCTGTCTGAAGAAGAAGGATTATGCTGCGGCATTGGCGGCGTAGGATGTATGGCGTGAAACATCACTTCTTCCCCAGAGCGTAATTTTAAAATGCTGTGAATGGAAGGTATACTATCGTCTACTAAAAATTGTATTTCAGGGTTTTTAAGCTCTAACCGGGAATAGAATAACATCCCGTAAGTATTGTCTAAAGGAACTTCAACTTTATAAGGATAAGAATTGGTTACGGCAGCAAGATCATTTTTCCAGCGAGTATTGGTTTCAGTAAATAATAAAATATCTGGATTTTGCTTTTTAATATCGGCTAAAACCAGGTCAGGATTTTCATTTTTCTGAAGAACATTTGCAGTATAAAGGCTAAATTTATTACTGAAATTCTCTTCTGAAGCCTGGCCAACTTCATAATTTTTATGGGGAAAATAGGGATAAATCTTTATTACCTGGAAAAGAAAACAGGCCAGCAAAACCACCATAAAAATATAATCTTCGGCTCTTTTTATATCAAATCTTATAAAATATGCGGCAATTGCCGTGAGGGTGAGAAGCGTTAATTGTATGTGCAAATAATCAAAAATACGAATCCACCAGAAATCTGCGGCGATTAAGGGAACTAAGGTCATTACTACCGCGATAATTCCAAAACCCTGAAGAAAGCCTTTTAAAGTCATATTTGTTTTTGTTTGGTGGCTAAAAGATAATTTTTAATCCAATTCTAATCTAGGTTTAGGATAATGAAAATTAGCCTGATTCAAGCTCTTCAACTTAAATTTAGTCGGAAAAATTTACGAATTTTTATTTGGAGTGTTTTCTAAATTGGTCTTATTAAAGTAATCCCTAATATCATCGCCTGAAGGTGCTTCGAATAACTGAAGATCAAAATATGAAACGGCAGCAATAATGTGGTCAAAAATATCGGCGGTGATATATTCAAAATTCTCCCAGCGTTTATCCCGGCTAAAACATAATACTTCTAAAGGTATCCCATGCTCGGTAGGTTGCAAGTGTCTTACAATAATATACATTTCTTTATGTACAGCCGAGTGGTTGTTTAAATAAGTGTCTATATACTTTCTAAAAATACCCAGGTTGGTTTGGTTTCTTCCGTTTAACGGCAGGTTTTTGTCTATTTGGTTAGTAGTATTATAATCGTTAATCTCATTTTGCCGGTCTTCCAGATAAGAAGAAATTAGTTGTATATTCTTATACTTTTCAAAATCTTCAGGAGTAATAAATTTAACCGAATTCTGTTTTATAAAAACCGAACGTTTAATTCTTCTCCCGGGAGATTCCTGCATTCCGCGCCAATTCTGAAAAGATTCAGAAATCAAACTATAGGTGGGAATAGAAGTAAAGGTATTGTCAAAATTCTGTACCCTAACGGTTGCCAGGGTAATTTCGGTCACGGTACCATCGGCGCCGTATTTACTAAAGGTAATCCAATCGCCAATTCTTACAATATCGTTTACACTAACCTGAATGGAAGCTACAAAACCTAAGATGGTATCTTTAAAAATTAACAGCAAAATTGCCGAAGCAGCACCCAGGGAGATTATAAAATTAATTACATCTTTCCCCGTAATTTCGGCAATAATAAAGATAAAGGCGAACAGCCAAACGATAATCATTACTACCTGAATGTAACTTTCTACCGGTTTATCTTTAAAAGATTCTAAGGTTCTTAGGTAGCTCTTGGTAGTGCGTAAAATGCTTCTAATTATCCATACAATAAGAAAAATGATATAAACATCTATTAGGAAATAAAAAGCTTTTATAGCCAGCGGAAAATCTACCAGAATATAAGGAACGGTAAGGTAAATTATAACCAGAGGAAGAATTTGCCCAATATATTTTGGGAAATTAGTTTTAATTAAAAAATCGTCAAAAGTAGTTCTTGTCTTGTTGCTAAAACTTTTAAAAGCTTCAATTACAAAAGTTTTAATCAGGTAATTTATTCCTATAATTATCAGGATTAATACCAGGATATTTAGCAGTAAATTAAGATACAGCGCGAGTGTTGGGTTTACCCCCTGATCTATTAGAAGAGTTTCAAAAAGACAAATAAGATTTTTAAATCCTTCCTCTATATTCATAGTTTAAAGGTATTTTTTTTCTACGTAAAATGGTCCAAAAGGCACCAGGGAGCAACCAAGTATTATTAATAACTCTTTAAAATTCCAGTTTAGTGGTTTAAAAAGCCAGATGGCACCCATAACATAGGCGATAAAAAGAACACCGTGAGCCATCCCAACTTGTTGCACCATTTGTGGCATTTCCCAAATATATTTTAGGGGCATGGCTATAAATAATAATAGTAAAAATGAAAGTCCTTCCAGGATGCTTACATATTTAAAGACCGTTTTTTGCTTTTCCAGGGGCATAGTTTAAATTTTAGATTGCAAAGATAGGGTTTATAGAGAATCTGGTAATTTAGAATAGACTTTTCCTTGAAATATTTAGCAGGGAATTAATATTTAACGGGAAGGTTTAGCAATTTCATTTTTATTAATTTGCGTCTTAATTAAAATAAAAGAAATGAGCTCAAAAATATTGGTAACCGGCGGACTCGGATTTATAGGTTCTCACACGGTTGTCGCGCTTCAGGAACAAGGTTACGAAGTAGTGATTATAGATAATCTTTCAAACTCTTCTATAGATGTACTTGGAGGAATTACCAAAATCACTCAAAAAACCCCGATTTTTGAAAATTTAGATCTTCGAAATAAAAACCAGGTAAAAGAGTTTTTTGAAAAATACCCAGATATAGAGGGGGTTATTCATTTTGCAGCTTCAAAAGCGGTAGGGGAAAGTGTTGAAAATCCGCTATTATATTACGAAAATAATCTGGCCAGTTTAATTTATTTACTGCAGGAACTGCAAGTAAAAGAAAACGCATATTTTATTTTTAGTTCTTCCTGTACCGTTTACGGCCAGGCCGATAGTTTACCAATTACCGAAAACGCTCCCGTTAAAAAAGCAGAATCTCCTTACGGAAATACCAAGCAAATAGGAGAGGAGATTATTACTGATACGGCTAAAATAAATAAGAATTTTAAAGCGATTTCCCTTAGATATTTTAATCCTATAGGCGCACACCCTTCTGCTGAAATTGGAGAATTACCAATTGGTACCCCACAAAATCTAATTCCCTTTATTACGCAAACCGCAATTGGAAAGAGAAAAGAACTTTCGGTATTCGGGGATGATTATCCCACACCAGATGGAACTTGCATTAGAGATTATATTCACGTGATGGATCTTGCTAGAGCTCACGTGGTAGCTTTAGAGCGACTTCAGCAAAATAAAGAAAAGAGCAATTTTGAAGTTTTTAACCTGGGAACAGGAAAAGGAAGTTCGGTTTTAGAAGTGATTAATTCTTTTGAACGTTCTAGCGGAGAAAAATTACCTTATAAAATTGTAGGTAGAAGAGAAGGTGATATTGTTGCAGCCTACGCCGATACCCAAAAAGCCAATGAAGAGTTGGGCTGGAAAACCGAGAAGCATTTAGATGAAGCTTTAAAAAGCGCCTGGGAATGGCAAAAGGAAGTAGTAAAGAGAGAAGAGGAAGAAAATTAGTTTCTTAGTCTATTGATTATAAATAAAAAGGAGGCCGTCTAAAAAGTATTTAGA